>QKDJ01000090.1 GCA_003252145.1 Azovibrio restrictus | reverse complement strand
CTGCAGGGCGGCAAATACGCCCAGGCCCGTAAGGCCAAAGGGCTTGAGCAGGGGCGCCAGTTTGGCCACGACCCAGTCCAGTACGCCCCGGGCTTCGAGGATGCGCATCAGGGACAGCATCACCACCATCACGGGCAGCAGCACGAACAGGGAAAGTTCGATGGCCGAGCGGCCTGCCTTGAGGATGATGTCGATGAGGATGTCCATGCTGGGTTCCGGTGAGTGAGCCAGCCGTGATCTTCAAGGAAGCGGCGGCACTTGTCGACCTGGGACAGCAAGGAGGTTATTGGAGGATGGTGCCTTGATATTCCATATGGTTCACGGCACGATCAGGAGATATAAATACATGCCCTAATGCAGGGTCAGACATGGACAGCAAAAACTACCAATTCATGGTGGATCAGCTGGAAGCTGATTCAAAACAGCACCCCGATTTGTTTCGCTTCAAGGTCATGTTGATCAGTGGGGTGGCCTACGTCATTCTCTGCCTGTTCCTGGTTTCCCTCGCGCTACTGCTTTATTGGGTTTTCGAGATAGCCCGCCACGATCGCCATTACGGGCGAACGATTCAGGTTGGACTGTTCGCCCTGACCTTACTGCCGGTCTTTTGGGTCAGCCTAAAAACCTTTTTTACCCGGATCGAGCCTCCTACGGGACGCGAGCTCAAACCGGGTGAGGCGGAACGCTTCTTCCGCATTCTTGAGCGTATTCGGCGCAAGCTCAATGGCACTCCCATTCATAAGGTGCTGCTGGACGATCAATACAATGCGGCGATTTGCCAGGTCCCACGCTTTGGCCTGTTCGGGGGGCATCGCAACTATCTGATCGTGGGTTTGCCCTATCTGCTGGCGACGCCAGAGGATGAAATGATTGCCACCTTGGCCCATGAGTATGGGCATCTGGCCGGGGATCACGGAAAAATGGGAGCCTGGGTCTATCGCCAGCGGCGGACCTTCGGGGCGATTCACTCGAAGGTCATTCAAAGTGCCGAGGGAAACTGGATCAATGGGCTGATGGCAGGGGCGCTCAACTGGTTTGCCCCCTATTACAACGCCTATACCTTTGTCCTGTCGCGCCAGCAGGAGTACGAAGCCGATGCCGCGGCCAGCCGGGTCGCCGGATTGGCGCCCAACGGCAGCGGACTGGTAAGGGACGATCTGCTGGGGCGCTGGTTGTTCGAGGATTACTGGCCCAGGCTCTATGCCCAGGCCAGCGAACAGGAAAAGCCACGTTTCATGCCTTACGCCGCCTTGCGCACAGCCTTTACGGCCTGCTACAGCGAATGGGCGACGAAAGAACGTCTGGCCGAGGCATTGAAGCGGGATTCGGGTGTTGAAGATACGCACCCATGCCTGCGGGAGCGTCTTGAAGCTATTGATGCTCAGCCGACGCTGCCTCTGCTCCCCAAACGCAGCGCTGCTGAAACCATGTTCGGGGCGGAAATCAAAAAACTGATCGAGGAATTCGATACAAACTGGTGGGCAGAAACCAAGACCGGCTGGCAATCACACTATCAGCGGCGCCTGGTCATCAACGGGCGGGTGACAGAACTGCTGCCGCGTGGGCGCGAGCAACTTTCCGATTTCGAGTTGCAGGAACTGGCCAGCTTGCAGGCGGAGCTTGGCAATGCCGGAGAGGCTCTGGAATCCCTGGCGTGCCTGCTTCGCCGCGGTGGCGGACCCTATCCCCGTGCAGAACTGCTCAAGGGGCGTTTGTTGTTGAGCCAAGGGGATCGTGCCGGCCTTGATGCGCTTGCCTCCGCTCGTGCCAATGATGGGAACCTGGAAGATGAATGCTTGCAGCTGGGCTATGACTTCCTCTACGAGACCAAGGGAGAAGCCGCCGCTGACCATTGGGTCAGGAGCCAGTTGGGAGAGGATTGATTTGGGGAGAAGCCTGACCGGGCGGCAAGTGCTGCCGGGAACGGCAGAAAATGCGGGGGAAAATTTGCCCGGAGAGCGGCTAACAGCAGCTAACGGGCTGCGTCGAAGGCCTGGATCTTGACGTAAAGCTGGTGAGGCGAGGTACCCCGCAGCTTTTCCTGCTCATAGTAGAAAGCACGCTGTTCCTGCTGAACACGTTGCAGGCGTGATTGGGCGTCCTGGTTCAGCTGCTCCGTGTCGATCCCGGCGACTTCAATGGGGCCGGTGCTGGATTCAGCTGAGGAAGTATCAGGGGTGACGCTGGGCTGGGTGGTATTCGACGGGCTTGCTGGCGATGGAGCGGTGGAGCGGTCATAAACCAGGCTCTGGGCCAGGCGGTTGTAGGTCAGGCTGTTGAGATCCAGACCGGAGTCTTGTGCCGGCCCTTGCTCCTGGGCTGCCAGCGCACGGGCTTCCATGCTCAAGGAAACACGGGTGGATTGCTGGTCGCTGGTTTCTGCTGTGGCCTGTTCTACGGAGGAGGCGCTTGAAAGCGCACTTTCCGAAGGGGGGATGCCAGCCTCGTTCCGAGGGGACGGGGTGAGGTCAGTAGAGGCGCGAGCAGTGTTGATGAGCACAGGTGGCAAGTACGACAAAAGTTGCTGAAGTCATTTTGTTATGCAAGCCGTATGCCAGGCTTTTCCTGTCTCCTATTGGTGCTTGGAAGCAGCAAAAAAACGCCCCGGTTTCCCGGGGCGCTGTCTCACTCCACTTTTTATTTTGTGTACCGGTTTATTCCATGGCCTCGTACAGGGGCAGGGTCAGGAATTCCGGGTAATCCGGGGTCAGGGACATCTTGTCGAAGATTTCCGCAGCCTGGTCGTAGGTGGCGGTGGCTTCGCCCTGGGCGGAGACGGTGGCCTTCACCTTGGCCAGTTCCTCGGCAATCATGGGGCGAACCATGGCTTCGGTGACCTTGCGGCCGTCATCCAGCACGCCCTTGGGCGACACCACCCACTGCCACACCTGGGAGCGGGAGATTTCGGCGGTGGCGGCGTCTTCCATCAGGTTGTGGATGGGCACGCAGCCGTTACCGGCCAGCCAGGAGCCCAGGTAGTGAATACCCACGTTGATGTTGTTGCGCAGACCGGCTTCGGTGATGGGCTGGGAAGGCTGGAAGTCCAGCCACTGGGCGGGACCGAACTTGCCTTCCACCTGCTTGCCCCACTGGTTGGGCTTGTCGCCCAGCACGGCCTTGAATTCTTCCATGGCGATATCCACCAGACCCGGGTGAGCCACCCAGCCGCCGTCGTAGCCGTCGTTGGCATCACGGCGCTTGTCGTGACGGATGCCGCCCAGGGCCTTTTCGTTGGCTTCCGGATCGCCCTTGATGGGGATCAGGGCGCTCATGCCGCCCATGGCGGGGGCGCCGCGCTTGTGGCAGGCCTGCACCAGAGCCAGGGCGTAGGAGCGCATGAAAGGCACTTCCATGGTGATGGCGCCCCGGTTGGCCAGGCAGAAGTCCTTGTTCTTCTTGAACTTCTTGATGCAGGAGAAGATGTAGTCCCAGCGACCAGCGTTCAGGCCAGCGGAGTGGTCACGCAGTTCGTAGAGGATTTCTTCCATCTCGAAGGTGGCCAGGATGGTTTCCACCAGCACGGTGGCCTTGATGGTGCCCTTGGGCAGGCCCACGAATTCCTGGGCCATGACGAAGATTTCGTTCCACAGGCGGGCTTCCAGATGGCTTTCCATCTTGGGCAGGTAGAAGAAGGGGCCGGCGCCCCGGGCGATCTGTTCCTTGGCGTTATGGAAGAACACCAGGGCGAAGTCGAAGATGCCGCCGGAAACCCGTTGACCGTCCACGGTCACGTGCTTCTCGTCCAGGTGCCAGCCGCGGGGGCGAATCTGCAGGGTAGCGATCTTGTCGTTGAGCTTGTATTCCTTGCCGGCTTCATTCTTGAAAGCCAGTTCGCGACGGATGGCCTTGTACAGGTTCACCTGACCCTGGATCTGGTTTTCCCACTTGGGGCTGTTAGAGTCCTCGAAGTCGGTCATGTAGGAGTCAGCGCCGGAGTTGAAGGCGTTGATGATCATCTTGGCTTCCACGGGGCCGGTGATTTCCACGCGGCGGCATTCCAGGGCCTTGGGCAGGGGAGCCACCTTCCAGTCACCTTCGCGGATGTGCTTTGTCTCGGGCAGGAAGTCGGGCATTTCGCCGGCGTCGATGCGGGCCTGACGGGCCACGCGGGCCTTCAGCAATTCCTGGCGACGGGGTTCGAAGGCGCGATGCAGCTTGGCCACCAGCTCCAGAGCCTCAGGGGCGAAGACGAATTCCCATTCGGGCTTGATGGGGGCGGTGATTTGCATGCCTTGAGGCAGAGAAATGCTCATGTCAGTCCTTTCTTGAAAGCTTGGAGTCAGCAGTTGTCATTAGTATGGGCCCAGTCTATTGCAGCAGAAGGACAAGATAAATACGGGATTTGGCAATTTATCTTTTACTTCAGGTATAAAGTGAGCCCATGGATCATCTCAAACAAATCGAGGCCTTCGTGGCCGTCGCCACCCGGGGCAGCCTCTCGGCGGCAGCCCGGATCGAGGGGGTTACGCCCGCCATCATCGGTCGTCGGCTGGACGCTCTGGAGACCCGCCTGGGGGTGAAGCTGCTGCTACGCACCACCCGGCGCCTGTCCATCACCTTTGAAGGGGAAGCCTTTCTCGAAGATTGCCAGCGCATCCTGGCCGATCTGGCCAATGCGGAAGCCAGTGTTTCTGCCGGTGGGGTCAAGGCCAGTGGGCATTTGAAACTCACGGCCCCAGCTGGTTTCGGGCGTCGTCACGTGGCCCCTCTGGTCATGAGTTTTCTCGAACAGAATCCAGAGGTTACGGCCAATCTGGATATGTCGGACCGGGTGGTGGACCTGGTTAATGAAGGGATCGACTGCGCCATCCGCATCGGCGATATGCCGGACTCCAGCCTGGTGAGCCAGCGCCTGGGGGAAATGCGTCGTCAGGTGGTGGCCAGCCCCACCTATCTGGTGCGTTTTGGGCGGCCTGCCTGCCTGGAAGATCTGGCTCGCCACAACTGTCTTTCCCTGGGGCAGCAGCGGGGTTGGGTATTCAAGGACCCCAATAATCTGAGCCAGACCCTGACCCTCAAGGTCAGCGGCAATCTGGAGTGCAACGACGGGGTGGTACTGCACGAATGGGCCCTGGCGGGACGAGGACTCTCCTGGCGTTCCGAATGGGAGGTGGGCGAGGAATTGCGGGAAGGCCGTCTGGTGAGTGTGCTCGACCACCTGGCCGCGCCTCCGGTAGGTATCTTCGCCCTCTATCCCCAGCGCCGGCACCTGCCCTTGCGGGTGCGGCTGTTCATTGATCTACTCAAAAGCACCTACGCAGCGCCAGGCTATTGGGATTGAGTCAATTCCAGTTGTTTGCCTGACGGGCACCGATTGGACCCTCCGTCCTTATCAAGAGTTTCCGTTCCAGGTTTGTCTATTGATCCACTTAATGCAGATCCAATTTGTTTCTATGCATTTGTATTGCTTGGGTTTTTTTGGAGGGGGCTATTGCGCTCCATCAATAATTCTGTATTCTCTAATTAAGACAAAGGTCATATATAAAAAGGTCAGTCCGTAACTGACGCGTAATTTGGTCAGGGCTGTCCTTAAAGGAGGGAGGGACAGTCATGAGCAAGCTTTCCACCATTACTCCCCTGATCATGGCGCTAGCCATGCCTCTTCCTGCCCAGGCCTGGGTGCTGGGGGAGTTACAGGTTTCTTCACATCTAGGGCAACGCCTTTCGGGCAGCATTGCTCTCACGGGAGAGGGCTGGCAGCAGTTGCGCCCGGACTGTTTCTCTGTGGCTCGGCCTGACAGCGCGGCTAATCAAGCGCTACCTTGGGTGGCCAAATACAACATCAGTCTGCGCAAAGGAAAAGATGGTGCCCGCCTTCTCCTCACGACAGCGAACTCCCTGGATGAACCCCTGATTGCATTGGCAGTGGGTGCCCAATGCGGTGCGGATCTGGTGCGGGAATACGTGGTGGTGTTGTCACCTCCACCCGATATTCAGGCTCCCTTGGCAAGGGATGAGGCTTTGCCGGAGGCGCCTATGAAGACTGCCCAAACTCCTCGGAAAAAGCCTAGGGAAAAGCCCGCTAAGCAGGCGGTTTCAGCATTGCAAACCCATACCTGGATCATCGGATCCAATGAGTCGGTCCAAAGCCTGGCGACCGGCTTGTATCCAGATAATGCTCGCATGCGCAAAGCTTTTGCTACGGCGGTTTACCGGGCTAATCCGGAGTTGGCCATGGAGTATTCCAGCCACGATATCTTGCCTAAAGGGTTGGCGTTGGAAATCCCTGATCTGCGCAGCCTGGCCAACTCGGCTGCAGCAGCCCAGGTGGCACACGATGAAATGATTGCACCACCCCAGGCAACGCAGGTGGCAAACGCACAGATAGAAAAGCCCCGGGAGAATGCAGCGGCCCCAGCCCCAGCCCCAGCCCCAGCCCCAGCCCCAGCCCCAGCCCCAGCCCCAGCATCAGATCGACTGGTCATAAGTGACGACATGCCAGCTGATTTTTACCCTGGTGATGAAGCATTCAGGCAGCGATTGAACGAAACTCAGGATGGTGTGAGTCAGTTGAACCAGTTCATGGCGGATCAACTTCAAGTGGGTGAAGCACCCTCCAGCGATCCTGCCATCCTTGAGTTGCAGACCCGGCTTGCAGGGTTGCAGCTTGCGTTGGAGAAAATCCGGCAAGCCGAGATGACTTCCATGGCGGGAGTTCAGGTTGCTGAGGCGGCTTTGCTCGAGCCCAGCATGGAGTCGGTGACACTGGCTGAAAGCCCCAAGCCAGATGCAATGGAGGCTCCTGCCATGGGCGTGAAACAGGAAGATCTGTCGGTTCGTCCGCCTGCATCCAGGTATCCCTGGGAAACCATGGTTGCCCTTGGCGGGGGTATGGGAGCACTCGGTATTGGTCTGGGATTGTGGCTGGGTTATCGACGTCAGCGGGTGCCTGTCGCCGCCTGGGTAGCCCCGGTATCGGCTCCCCTGTCCGCGCAGGGGTCGCTCCATTCTGCGGCAGGTGTCATGAGTGTGTTTCGGGCGCCGCTTCAGGAAGAGGACGGGATGGAGCCTCGCTTTAATTTGCCCCAGGTGCGTGAAATCAGCTCAGGTACTGATCCCACGGAATTCTCCGATCTGACGGATTTCATGTTGGCTACAGGGCGGGTCGAGAGTGCAGCCCAGTTCTTGAGGGACTTCATCGAGGCGGAGCCGGACCGTGCCTTGACGCCCTGGATCAAATTGCTAAATAGCTATCAGGCCCTGGGCAAGAAAAAGGAGTTCCTGTGGGTGGCTGAGCAATTGAATCAGCGCTTCAATGTGGCTCGCCTGCGTTGGGGAGACAGCCCTGACAAGCTGCTTAATAACATTTCTAGCGACGGGAAGGCGCTTCCCCAGAGTATCGAGGAGATGCCTCATGTCTGCGCCAAGATTGTGGGTCTATGGGGCAAGCCGGAGTGTTATCAGTATCTGGAAGCTTTGCTGCGGGATAACCGCTATGGTGAACGCCAGGGATTCAGTCTGCAGGTGGTGCAGGAGATGCTCTTTTTGATGAATCTGCTGCAGCAGGAAATTTATGCGGAAAAGCACCTGATTTGAGTCAGTGATTCCCCAAGAAAAAACCCCCGCCTTGTGAGCGGGGGTTTTTGTTTCCCGAGGTAACGGGAGATGATGCAAACCTGATTAGTGGAACTGTTCTTCTTCGGTGGAGCCGGTCAGGGCCTTGACGGAGGAGGTACCACCCTGGATCACGGTGGTCACTTCGTCGAAGTAGCCGGTGCCCACTTCCTGTTGGTGGGACACGAAGGTGTAACCCTGTTCGCGAGCGGCGAATTCGGGCTCTTGAACCATATTGACGTAGTGCTTCATGCCTTCGCCGCGAGCGTAAGCGTGGGCGAACTTGAAGGTGTTGAACCAGTTGACGTGGATGCCAGCCAGGGTGATGAACTGGTACTTGTAGCCCAGGGCAGACAGTTCTTCCTGGAAGGAAGCGATCTGGGTGTCGGACAGGTTCTTCTTCCAGTTGAAGGAGGGCGAACAGTTGTAGGACAGCAGCTTGCCGGGGCAGGCCGCTTGAACAGCTTGGGCGAATTCACGGGCGAAGCCGATATCGGGCACGCCGGTTTCACACCACACCAGATCAGCGTAGGGCGCGTAAGCCACGCCACGGGAGATGGACTGTTCCAGACCATTCTTGACGCGGTAGAAGCCTTCTTGAGTCCGCTCGCCAGTCAGGAAGGGCTTGTCGTTGGCGTCGTAGTCGGAGGTGATCAGGTTGGCGGCTTCGGCATCGGTACGAGCCAGGATCAGGGTGGGAACACCCATCACGTCAGCAGCGAAACGAGCAGAGATCAGCTTTTCCACGGCTTCACGGGTGGGCACCAGCACCTTGCCGCCCATGTGGCCACACTTCTTGGCAGCAGCCAGTTGGTCTTCGAAGTGCACACCGGCGGCGCCGGAGGCGATCATGTTCTTCATCAGTTCAAAAGCGTTCAGTACGCCACCGAAACCAGCTTCAGCGTCAGCCACGATGGGCAGGAAGTAGTCGATGAAGCCTTCGTCACCGGGGTTGATGCCGCGGGACCACTGGATTTCGTCAGCACGCTTGAAGGTGTTGTTGATACGACGAACCATGGTGGGCACGGAGTCGTAAGCGTACAGGGACTGGTCAGGGTACATGGTTTCGGAGGTGTTGCCGTCGGCGGCAACTTGCCAGCCGGACAGATACACGGCTTCCAGACCGGCCTTGGCCTGTTGCATGGCTTGACCGGCGGTGATGGCGCCGAAAGCATTCACGTAGCCCTTCTTGGCGCCGCCGTTTACCTTGTCCCACAGCACCTTGGCGCCACGCTGGGCCAGGGTGTACTCGGGTTGCAGGGAACCGCGCAGACGCACCACGTCAGCGGCGGAGTAGCCGCGCTTAACCAGCTTCCAGCGGGGGTTTTCAGCCCAGTCTTTTTCGAGAGCGGCGATTTGTTGTTCGCGAGTCATGGTCATGGAGCTTCCTTTTCTTCGTGGTTGGTCCCTGGGTTTCAGCAGCATGGAAACCCTTGAAATTCGACATTTGTGCGTCGATGTGGGTCAGAGTATAGGTTTTGTTTTGCGCAGCAACAATACTTTTTTCGCTCCGGGAAGGATTTTTATTTGTTAGTAAAATCAATGAAATAAATTCGCTGTTTCGTATTGCAAAACGCATTTTGCAACTATGAAAGATTAAAAATGCTGCGTTGCACACAACTCTTATATAAGACAACTGATATTAAACACAAAATTCATTTGTGCGGTGCAGCAACGGGTGTTGCTGATATTAGGTGCTGGAGGGGGTAGTGGGGAACCGGAGGGTAAATGTGCTGCCCTCACCTGGTTCAGAAGTGAGGGAGATGCTGCCCTTTAGGTATTGCACTGCCTTACGGACAATGGCGAGACCAATACCGTGCCCCGGATAGCTGCTGTCCGAGAGGAGGCGCTGAAAGACGGCGAAGATTTTTTCCTGATGTTCCGGAGCAATGCCGATGCCCTGGTCTTCTACGGACAGTTCCCAGAAGTCCTCTTCACGTCGGGCGGTAATACGAATTTGAGGGGGGTGTTCTGCCTGGTGATAGGTGAGAGCGTTGTCTATCAGATTGGAAAGTATCTGTTCCAACAGCGTGGCATCGGATAAAACGTCGGGCAGTTGAGCGAACTCGATGACGGCCTGGGTTTCCTGAATACGGCTCAGCCTGGGAACCAGCAGGTTGCTGACCAGATGTTCCAAGCTCAACTCTGCCATCTGGATACCTCGCTTGCCCAGTCGGGAATAACGCAGCAGGTCGTCGATCAATTGATTCATGTGTTCACTGGCATGCACCAATCGATTCAAAAAATGTTTGCAGTCGCCGGTCAGTATTGCTTCGGATTCCTGTTTTATAAGTTGCGCATAGCCGGACATGGCTCGTAGTGGGGCACGCAGGTCGTGGGATACAGAAAAGGAAAAGGCTTCCAAGTCCTGGTTTGCCATTAAAAGTTCAGCGGTACGTTGCGCAACTCGTTGTTCCAATTCTTCATTCAGTCGTGCCAGACGGGATTCGGCAAGCTGTTTGGCGGTCTCGTTTTCCAGCCGGTCCAGCGCGTAGGACACATCGCCACCAATTTCTTCCAGCAACAGCTTTTCTGAGCTATCGAAAACACCCGGATGCCGGCTATAGAGGGTCAGTACTCCGGCTGACTGTTGTTGATGCCTAAGTGGGATGGCGGCCGCTGCGTGGAATCCGGCCAGGTGGGCCTGGTCTCGCCAAATGGAAGGTGGGGAATTTTGGATGTCATCCACAATGGCAAGACGTCCGCTGTGATAAGCGGTAGCTGCCGGCGAAGGCCCCATGGGGCGCTCGCCTTGAAGCAGGAAGCCGGTCTGTCCTGCCTGCGTAATAGGGGTTAGCTCCATGCTGTCACCATCTACGAAACCAATCCAGGCGAGGGAAAAGCCGCCTTTGTCGACCGCGATTCGGCAAATGTCTCCCAGCAACTCATTTCTGTTGGTTGCCGTGACAATGCATTGATTGACTGCACTGAGCAGACAATACAGTCGGCTG
Source organism: Azovibrio restrictus (assembly GCA_003252145.1). GTDB lineage: Bacteria > Pseudomonadota > Gammaproteobacteria > Burkholderiales > Rhodocyclaceae > Azovibrio > Azovibrio restrictus_A. The sequence continues at coordinate 4,754 of QKDJ01000090.1, read as the reverse complement.
GCCCGAGCAATGTGACGGGCGTCCTCTACCTGCCTCTGCTGCCAGCGCATCAGATTTTCTGCCATTCCGTTGAAGCTTCGGTTGAGCAGTTCCAATTCTCTGATGGAGTGATGCTCCTCCAGGCGACGCCCAAGTTTGCCTTGGCTCACGTCATGAAAGGCACTGGTGAGTTTTCGGGTCCAGGCCAGGATATTGCTGTCCAGCAACCAGAAGCTGAGCACTGTGGCACCGAGGGCTACGCAAATGAAGACCAGAAGCTGCGTGCGAAAGTCCTTTTCTATGGCTCCCATGAGAATTTTCTTGGGGACGCTGATATAAAACCAGATGGGCGCCGACATGCTGTTCAGGGGGGACACATGGGTCAGGCGGGATTCTCCATCTGGACCTTTGTGGGCGTGCAGCAGGGTGTTCTTGTTTTCGGCCATGGTTGCCCAGTCCGAAGTACTGGCAATCCTGAGGGCAGCACTGGATTGTTGCGGCAATGCGGTGAGTTGTTGGTTGTTGCTATCCAGGATGCCGGCTTCCCAACCGGACGGCAGGTTCATTTGGCGTAACAGGCGTTCCAGCCAGGAAATCCCCACGCTGGCGAATACGACGCCTTTCAGTTCTCCCCTGGGGGTCAGGATCGGAAGACCAAAGACAAAACTTTGTTTGCCCGAAACCAGCCCCACGACCGGTTCTCCCCTTGTAAAGCGTTTGAAGGCCATGGCCTCCTGGAACCATTGACGGTCCTTGACGCTGATGGGGGTTGGCCCCCTGTTGCCACTACTGCATACCAAGGAACCATCCGGTAGGGCGGCACCGAAATTATTGAAAAGGGGTTGGGTTGCCAGCAGGCGCTTGGCGAGGCCTGAACACTCCGGGGACTCCAGTCGTTCCACATCATTGGCGTGGGCCATGATGGTCAACAGCTGATGAGCGTTTTCTGCCATATGCTGCTCTTCATCAGCCATGGCTTGGGCGAGTGCATCAATACGCATCTCAGCCCGGGCTCGTGCTGCATTCCTGGCCTCCAGGTTGACCTGAAAAGACAGGGCAAGCAAAGGCAAAATGGTCAGCGCCAGTAGCGTGACCACTCGTGCACGAAGCGAGGCCAGAATTTTCATCTTAAGTCAGTAGCGGCCGATCAGAAACGAGGACTCCGTCCTCATCGGCATACAGCCATTCATCAGGATTAAAGGTGACTCCGCTGAACGTCACAGGCAGATTGCGTTCGCCTACACCCCGTTTGACGCTTTTCTGGGGGTGAGTGTTCAGGGCGCGGATGCCGATGTTCATCTGGTTGATGTCTCCCGAGTCCCGGATGCAGCCATAAACCACAAGGCCTTCCCAGCCATTCTTCTGTGCGAGGACAGCGAGTTGATCACCGACCAGGGCGCAGCGCAGGCTACCGCCTCCGTCTACCACCAGCACCTTACCGTGACCGGGCTCGCCCAGCACTTCGCGCACAAGGGTATTGTCTTCAAAAATCTTCAGGGTCTGGATCTGGCCGGAGAAGGTATTGCACTGCCCGTAACGCTGGAACATGGGGGCTACGACGCGTAAATGTGACCCCAGCAGGGTTTCATGTTCGTCACAAAGATCGGGGGTTTTAAAACTCATGGTGGGATTTCCCTGAAAGTGGGTGAAAAAAAAGCCATGCTGGAGGCATGGCTTGATTATAGGTGTTGTGTTTGTATCAGACAGCGACTTCTGCTTCTTCTTCAAACTCCAGTCGTACCTGGCCGGCAGAATCCAGATCCACCGTGACTTTGCCACCACTGGAAAGACGACCGAACAGCAGTTCGTCTGCCAGTGCAGCGCGGATGGTGTCCTGAATCAAGCGGGCCATGGGGCGGGCACCCATCAGGGGATCGAATCCCTTTTCGGCCAGCATCTCCTTGAGTGCCAAAGTGAAATGGGCATCCACCTTCTTTTCGTGGAGTTGTTCTTCCAACTGCATCAGGAACTTGTCCACCACCCGGAGGATGATGTCGTGGTCCAGAGCCTTGAAGGAAACCGTGGCATCCAGGCGATTGCGGAATTCAGGCGTAAACAGTCGCTTGATTTCCAGCATTTCATCACCGGTTTGTGCTGCGGCGGTGAAGCCCATCTTGGCCTTTTGCAGGTCGGCAGCCCCGGCATTGGTGGTCATGATGAGGATTACATTGCGGAAATCAGCCTTGCGGCCATTGTTGTCCGTCAGGGTACCGTGATCCATCACCTGCAGCAGGATATTGAAAATGTCCGGATGGGCCTTCTCAATTTCATCCAGGAGCAGGACGCAATAGGGCTTCTTGGTAATGGCCTCAGTCAGCAGACCACCCTGTTCGAAGCCCACATATCCCGGAGGGGCGCCGATCATACGGGATACCGCGTGGCGCTCCATGTACTCACTCATGTCGAAACGCACCAACTCGATGCCCAGGCTATAGGCCAGTTGCTTGGCCACCTCGGTCTTGCCAACGCCCGTAGGACCCGAGAACAGGTAGGCCCCAATGGGCTTGCCCGGATTGCCCAGTCCAGAGCGAGCCATCTTGATGGCTTTGGACAGGACATCGATGGCCCGGTCCTGACCGAAGACCACGGCCTTCAGATCCCGCTCCAGATTCTTCAAGGCGCCCTTGTCATCGGCACTCACGTGCTGGGAAGGAATGCGGGCGATCTTGGCCACGATTTCCTCGATGTCGGTCTTGCCAATCAGCTTCTTCTGCCGGGACTTGGGCAGGATGCGCTGGGCGGCACCGGCTTCGTCGATAACGTCGATAGCCTTGTCCGGCAGGTGACGGTCGGTAATGTAACGGGCGGACAACTCCACGGCAGAGGACAGGGCCGCAGCCGAGTACTTGATGCCGTGGTGGGCTTCAAAGCGGGTCTTGAGACCCTTGAGGATTTCCAGGGCTTCTGCCTGGGAAGGCTCATTCACATCCACCTTCTGGAAGCGACGGGAAAGGGCGTGATCCTTCTCGAAAATGCCCCGATATTCCGTGTAGGTGGTGGCGCCAATGCACTTCAGCTGGCCGCTGGAGAGGGCGGGCTTGAGCAGGTTGGAGGCATCCAGGGTGCCGCCCGAAGCTGCGCCAGCACCGATCAGGGTGTGGATTTCATCCACGAACAGAATGGCGTCCGGGTTTTCCTTGAGCTGTTTGAGCACACTTTTCAGGCGTTGCTCAAAATCGCCCCGGTACTTGGTGCCCGCCAGCAGCGCGCCCATATCCAGGGCATACACCGTGGCTTTGGAGAGGATTTCGGGGACATCATTTTCCACCACTCGGCGAGCCAGACCTTCGGCGATGGCCGTCTTGCCTACGCCAGCCTCACCCACCAGCAACGGGTTGTTTTTCCGGCGGCGGCAGAGGGTCTGGATGACCCGTTCCAGTTCCTGGTCGCGACCGATCAGCGGGTCGATCTTGCCTTGCAGGGCAAGATTGTTCAGGTTGATGGTGTAGCTCTCCAGGGGGCCGGCTTGGGCCTGTTCGGTTTCGCCCTCATGGTCGCCTTCGGCCGTGGCCTTGGGTTGCGGCACCTTGCTCACGCCATGGGAAATGAAATTCACCACATCCAGGCGGCTGACGCCCTGTTTTTGCAGGTAATAAACCGCGTGGGAATCCTTTTCCCCAAAAATGGCCACCAGAACATTGGCCCCATTGACCTCCTTCTTGCCGGAGGACTGGACGTGCAGGATGGCCCTTTGAATGACACGCTGGAAACCCAAAGTGGGTTGGGTGTCGATCTCATTGTCCCCGGGAACCGTAGGCGTATGTTCCGCAATGAACTGAGTAATGTCCTTGCGTAACTGCTCCAGATTGGCACCGCAGGCCCGCAGGGCTTCAGCGGCCGTGGGGTTGTCCAGCAGCGCCAGCAAGAGATGCTCGACGGTGATGAATTCATGGCGCTTTTGCCGGGCTTCAACAAAGGCGATGTGCAGACTGACTTCCAGTTCCTGGGCGATCATCAATTTTCCTCCATGACGCAAGCAAGGGGATGCTGGTGTTGCAGGGCGAAGGCGCTGACTTGCTCTACCTTGGTAGCTGCGATATCCCGGGGATAAATTCCGCACAGGCCGCGACCTTCGTTATGAACTTTGAGCATGATTTGCGTCGCGCGTTCATGATCCATGGAAAAAAAACGTTGGAGTACCAGAATGACGAAATCCATGGGGGTGTAATCGTCGTTCAGTAACAGCACTTTATAGAGCTTCGGTGGCTCTACTCGAGTGCGCTCTGCTTCCAGTACTGCGAGGTTATCTTGCTGTGTGGCCATGCAGTCGATTCTATACGCTCCGGAATAGAGTGCAACCGCCTCTAACCCTTGGTGCAACGGGTGTTTGTGAGTGTTATATAAGACTGCCAAAAACCTGTTGACGGCCTGATGCGGCTCGCGTAAAACTGCACGATGTTTGGATTCAAGATGCATCGTTAAGCCATGTGCGCCGGTCACTGGAGTCAAAACAAGTAGTCGGGATAGTCCCGTTTTTACGTTTTTTTGTAGGAAGTAGCAATTATGGCAACTGGTACCGTCAAGTGGTTCAACGACTCCAAGGGTTACGGCTTCATCACTCCTGATGATGGCAGCGAAGATCTCTTCGCCCACTTCTCCGCCATCACCATGAATGGTTTCAAGACCCTGAAGGAAGGCGATAAGGTTTCCTTCGATGTGGTTCAAGGTAACAAGGGCAAGCAGGCTGCCAACATTCAGCGTAGCTGATTCCCTCGTGAATTGAGCTAAAACCCGCCGAAAGGCGGGTTTTTTTATGTGGCGGTTTTTTTATCTTT
>QKDJ01000234.1 GCA_003252145.1 Azovibrio restrictus | reverse complement strand
GAGCGCTTCGTGGGTATCCTGATCGAACACTATGTGGGAGCCTTCCCCTTGTGGCTGGCGCCGACCCAGGCTGTTGTCATGAATATCTCCGAACATCAGGCCGACTATGTGGCAGATGTGGTGAAAAAGCTGCGCCAGGCGGGCGTTAGAGCCGAAGCGGATTTGCGTAACGAAAAAATTACCTATAAAATCCGGGAACATAGTATGAACCGTCTGCCTTATCAGCTCATTGTGGGCGACAAGGAAAAGGCTGGCGGTCTGGTTGCCGTGCGTACTCGCGGTGGTCAGGATCTGGGGCAGATGCCTGTAGATGACCTGATCCAGCGGCTTCAAGAAGAAGCCGCCACGCGTGGAAGCACGGCATAACTTTTGTCTGTTTTGGGAGTCTAGCCATCGCTGTGAATAAGTCGCATCGCCTCAATGAAGAAATCAATGTTCCGGAAATCCGGCTGATTGGAGAAGAAGGCGAACAGTTGGGGGTCATGAGTGCACGGCAAGCCATGCATCTTGCCGAAGAAGCTGGACTCGACCTGGTGGAAATTGCCCCGTTGGCCAAGCCGCCGGTGTGCCGGATCATGGATTACGGCAAGTTCAAGTACCAGGAAGCCAAGCGGGCCCACGAAGCGAAGTTGAAGCAGAAGCAGGTCCAGGTTAAGGAAATCAAACTCCGGCCTGGTACTGATGAGAACGACTACCAGATCAAACTCAGGAACATGACCCGTTTCCTGGAAGAGGAAGACAAGGTCAAGGTGACCCTGCGTTTCCGGGGCCGTGAAATGGCTCACCAGGAATTCGGTATGCGCCAGCTGGAGCGTATCAAGGCGGATCTGGAGGAGTATGGCCAGGTTGAGCAGATGCCCAAGATGGAAGGGCGGCAGATGGTGATGATCATCGCCCCCATGAAGAAAAAGCTTGCTGACAAGCCTGGTGGTAAGACTGCTTCTGAAGAAGCGGCTGAAGAGTAAGCACACAGTTTCGACGGGCTATTTCGGTAGTCCGTCATAAAAAGTGACGTCGGGTAGTGCAAGCGTCTCCGCAGGAGGCCACCTGGCGCCATGTATTAGGAGCTAACCATGCCCAAAATGAAGACCAAGAGCAGCGCTAAAAAGCGCTTCACGGTCCGTGCTGGCGGTACTGTTAAGCGCGGTCAGGCGTTCAAGCGCCACATCCTCACCAAGAAGACCACCAAGTGCAAGCGTCAACTGCGCGGTGCTACCGGTGTTAACGAGCGCGATGTGGCTTCCATTCGCGCCATGATGCCCTACGCGTAAGGAGATAGAACATGCCGAGAGTTAAACGTGGTGTAACGGCGCGCGCTCGCCATAAGAAGGTTCTGGACCAGGCCAAGGGTTACCGCGGTCGTCGCAAGAACGTATACCGCATCGCCAAGCAGGCGGTGATGAAGGCCGGTCAATACGCCTATCGTGACCGTCGTCAAAGGAAGCGTCAGTTCCGCGCTCTGTGGATTGCCCGTATCAACGCCGCTTCCCGCGAGCTGGGCATGAAGTACAGCACCTTCATGAACGGTCTGAAGAAGGCCAACATCGAAGTGGACCGCAAGGTTCTGGCCGATCTGGCCGTGTTTGACAAGGCTGCCTTTGCTGCCCTGGCTACTCAAGCCAAGGCCCAGCTCAGCGCCTGAGCGAAAGCTGCTTAAAGGAAGGAGGCGCAAGCCTCCTTTTTTCATTTCAGGGTGTGACCCATGCAAGATCTTGATCTCATCGTCAGCGAAGCCGTAGCTGCTTTCGCCGCCATCAACGACCCGGATGCTTTGGAGCAGGTGAAAGCCCGCTATCTGGGCAAAAGTGGCCAGATTACCGAACTCCTGAAGGGTTTAGGCAAGTTGCCGCCGGAAGAAAAGAAGACCGCTGGCGCTGCCATCAACCAGGCCAAGGTGGCTGTAGAGACGGCACTGAATGCCCGTCGTGAAGACATCAAGCGGGCGGCGTTGGAGGCTCGTCTGGCCGAAGAGGCCCTGGATATCACCTTGCCCGGCCGTGGTGAGGTGAGAGGTGGCCTGCATCCGGTGACGCGTACGCTGGAGCGTATTGAGACCCTGTTCCGCTCCATTGGTTTTACCGTGGCCGATGGCCCGGAAATCGAAGAAGATTTTTTCAACTTCACGGCCTTGAATACGCCGGAAGAGCACCCCGCACGTTCCATGCACGACACCTTCTATCTGCTCGACGAGCAGGGCAAGGTGGCCGAGAACGTGCTGCTGCGCACCCACACCAGCCCCATCCAGGCCCGCTACATGCAGGCCCATGTGGCCAAGTATGCGGGTCAGGCGGCCATGCCGGAAATTCGCATCATCGCTCCCGGTCGTGTTTACCGGGTGGACTCCGACGCTACCCACTCTCCCATGTTCCACCAGGTGGAAGGGCTGTGGGTGGGCGAGGATGTTTCCTTTGCCGATCTGAAGGGCGTGATTGCCGATTTCCTCCGGAGTTTCTTTGAGACGGACGATCTGCAGGTGCGTTTTCGTCCCTCCTTCTTCCCCTTTACCGAGCCTTCCGCCGAGATCGATGTGGCTTTCATGAGTGGCGCCCTCAAGGGCCGTTGGCTGGAAATCGCCGGCTGCGGCATGGTGCATCCCAATGTGCTGGCCCATGCGGGGATTGACGCCGAGCGCTACACGGGTTTTGCCTTCGGTTTCGGCCCCGATCGTCTGACCATGCTGCGTTATGGGGTCAATGATCTGCGCCTGTTCTTCGAAGGCGACCTGCGCTTCCTGCGTCAGTTTGTCTGATCCAACCTGTTCCTAATCCATCGCGGCACCTATCGCGCAACGACTAGACCAAATACCAAGAGCGTCCCATGAAATTCTCCGAATCCTGGCTGAGAACCTTCGTTAATCCTGCCCTTTCCAGTGAAGAGCTTTCCCATCTGCTGACCATGGCAGGGCTGGAAGTGGAGGAACTGGACCCGGTTGCCCCTGCCTTTGATCAGGTGGTGGTGGCCCAGGTGCTGGAGGTGGTCAAGCATCCGGATGCGGATCGCCTCAATGTCTGCCAGGTGGATATCGGTAGCGGCACGCCCCAGCAGATCGTTTGTGGCGCCCCTAATGTGGCTCCCGGCCTCAAGGTGCCCTGTGCCCTGCCGGGTGCAAAGTTGCCCGGAGATTTCAAAATCAAGGTGGCCAAGGTGCGCGGTATCGAGTCCAGCGGCATGCTGTGCTCCGCCAAGGAATTGGGTATTGCGGAAGAGGCTTCCGGACTGATGGTGTTGCCCGCTGACGCCCCTGTAGGTAGCAGCATTCGCAGCTACCTGGAACTGGACGATCTGCTTTACACCCTGAAGCTCACTCCGAATCGTGCCGATTGCCTGTCCTTGACCGGTATCGCCCGGGAAGTGGCTGCCCTGACCAGCACGCCGGCTGTTTATCCCACGATTGCCCCGGTGGCGGTTTCCGCATCCGCAACCCGTGCGGTAGCCCTGGAGGCGGGGACGGCCTGTCCTCGCTACTGTGGTCGGGTGATTACGGGCGTTAACGCCAAGGCCGCTACTCCGGAATGGATGAAGCGTCGCCTGGAGCGCAGTGGTCTGCGCAGCATTTCCGCCCTGGTGGATGTGACCAACTACGTGCTGCTGGAACTGGGGCAGCCCCTGCATGCCTTCGATAATGCCAAGTTGAACGGCACTGTGCGGGCTCGCATGGCCAAGGCTGGCGAACAACTGAAGCTCCTCAACGAGCAAACCGTCACTCTGGCGGAAGATGTACTGGTGATTGCCGACGACAGCCAGGCTTTGGCCATGGCCGGGGTCATGGGTGGCGAGCCCAGCAGCGTCACCCTGGAAACTACGGAAATCTTCCTGGAGTCCGCCTTCTTTGCGCCCAAGGCCATTGCCGGTCGGGCTCGGCGCTACAACTTCTCCAGCGATTCCTCCCACCGCTTCGAGCGGGGTGTGGATTTTGGTAACACCCTGAAGGCCCTGGAGCGGGCTACTGCCCTGATCCTGGAAATTTGCGGCGGCCAAGCAGGAGCCGTTACCGAAGCCTTGACTCAACTGCCTGAACATCAGCCGGTGCGCCTGCGTACTGCACGGGTCAAGAAGGTGCTGGGAGTGCCTTTCACCGCTGATGAAATTGGTGCCCTGCTGTCCCGGCTGGCCTTGCCCTTTAGC
>QKDJ01000072.1 GCA_003252145.1 Azovibrio restrictus | reverse complement strand
CCCAAGCGGGATGCCCGGGAACGAGCCCAGGCCATTCTCAAGGAACTGAACCTGGGAAGCCTCCAGGAACGGTTCGTTTACTGAACACCCTTTATTGACGGAGCTCCCATGGCCTCCTTGCAAGACCAATTTTTAAAAGCCGGACTGATCGACAAGAAGAAGGTCAACAAGGCAAAACAGGACAAAAGCATACAGCAGAAGCTGGAGCGCCAGACCGGCACCCAGGCGGTGGATGAAGTGCGTCTGGCCGCCCAGGAAGCCCAGCGCAAGCAGGCGGAGCGGGCCCGGGAACTCAACGCCCAGCGGGACGCAGCCGCCCGGGAAAAGGCCATCCTGGCCCAGATCGCCCAGATGGTGCAGCAGAACCGCCAGAACAAGGGCGGGGATGAAATCGCCTACAACTACACCCACGACAACAAGATCAAACGCATCCATGTATCCGCCAAGATCCAGGCCGAGCTGATTGCCGGACGTCTGGTGATCGTCTGCCTGAACGGCAGCACCGAACTGATCCCCAAGGTCATTGCCGACAAGATTGCCGAGCGGGACCCTTCCCTGGTGGTCCAGGTTCCCAAGAGCAGCACCGAAGTGGATGCGGATGATCCCTACGCAGACTTCAAGATTCCCGACGACCTGATGTGGTGATCTGAAGGGCGCAACCGCCCTTCGTCCAGACACCACACTCCGGGAGCTGGATTACAGAAATGTAATTTTCTGGTCAGCTAGATGTTGGGTGCCCCTGGTCATAGTGTTTGCCAACGGAACCAATTGGTTTCGCCCCTATGACCCCAAGGAGCCCCCAATGAAAAAACTGCTTGCCATTCTCTCCGTGTCCCTCGTTGCCACCGCCGCCACCCCGGCCCTGGCTCAGATGGCCATGAATCACGATAGCCACTCCATGGCCCATGGCAGCAGCGCCATGCCCATGAGCAGCATGTCCGAAGGCATGGTCAAGAAGGTGGACAACACCAGCGGCAAGATCACCATCGCCCACGGCCCCCTGGCCAATCTCAAGATGCCTCCCATGACCATGGCCTTTGCCGTCACCGACAAGGCCATGCTCACGCAAGCCAAAGCCGGCGACAAGGTGCGCTTCGTGGCCGATGACGTAAACGGCACGCTGACCGTGACCAAGCTGGAAACCATCAAGTAAATCCCAAGCAAACACCCAACAAGCCGGGGAGATTCTTCGATGATGGCTCGCCTGTATTCTGTGCGGGAAATGCCGTGGCGCCGTTACGCCCTGGCTCCCACCCTCACTGTCCTGACCCTCCTGACTGCCCTGAGTCTATGGAGTCTCCCCGGCCAGGCTGAAGAAGCCCTCCTGGGCCGTAACGTAGACGATCTGCTGCGCTACGCCCGGGAACACAACCCGGATCTACGCAGCCGGCAGCTGGATGCAGAAGCCCTGCGAGAACGGATCGAGCCCGCTTCAGCCCTCCCCGATCCCAAATTCCAGGTGGAATTGATGGATTTCACCAACGCCATGACTCCGGGCAAATCCACCTCCCTGGCCCCCGGTGACGTAGGCACCACCCGTTACCGGGCCATCCAGTCCCTACCCTTTCCCGGCAAACGGGGCTTGAAGGGCGAGATCGCCGAAGCCCAGGCGGGTCAGTCGGACACCCTGCGGGACAGCACCCGGCTGGAGGTCGACGCCCAGATCAGGACCGCCTACGCCCGTTATTTCCTGGCCGCCGGCCAGGCTCGTATCCAGCGGGAAACCCTGCAACTGATCCAGGCCCTGAAGCACCTGGTCCTGCAGCGCTACAGCGTCGGCATCGCTCCCCAGCAGGATGCGGTGCAGGTCCAGGGGGAAAGCACCCGCCTCAAGGTGGACCTTCTGGATAGCGAACGCAACCGGCGGGAAGCCGCAGCCCTGCTCAATGCCCTGCTCCCCCGAGCCGCCGATGCGCCCCTGGCCGAACCGGCTGCACTGCCCCCCATCCCCAAGCCTCCCAGCCTGTCCCAACTATTTGAGCGTGCCAGGAACGCCTCCCCAGACATGGGTCGGGAGCAACTGGGGATCACCGCCGCCGAAAAGAACCGGGACCTGACCTATCTGAACCGCTACCCGGACTTCACCCTGGCGCTCACCAACAACCGGCCCCGCTCCGCCTCCATCGGCCCCGACACCTGGGATTTCATGGTGGAAGTGAATATTCCCCTGCAACAGTCCTCCCGCCGGGCCCAGGAACGGGAAGCGGAGCGTCGCCTGGAATCCGCCCGGGAACGGGTCAGTGCTGCGGAATCCCGCCTCAACGGCCAGCTGGGCATCACCCTGGCTGCCCTGGAGGCCAGTCTGGACAAGGCCCGGCTGCTGCGGGAAACCCTGCTGCCCCAGGCCCGGGCCACCCTGGATGCGGCCCAGGCCGGCTATGAAAGCGGCCGGGTCAATTTCAACACCCTGATCGATGCCGAACGGCAAATCCTACGCACCCGCCTGGCCCTGCTGGATGCGGAAGTGGATGCCAGCGTACGTCACGCTGCCCTGGAAAAACTGCTGGGAGCCCCCCTGTGAAACCAAGCCTTTCCCTCCCCCTCATTGCCACCGCCGTGCTGGCCGCCCTGGGTACCGGTTACTGGATGGGCACCCGCCAGGCACCCGCCTCAGAACAGATGGCTGCAGCGCAAACCGCTGAAGCCCCCGCCACCGGCCAGCGCAAGCTGCTTTACTACCGTAACCCCATGGGCCTGCCCGACACCTCGCCGGTGCCCAAGAAGGACTCCATGGGCATGGACTACATCCCGGTCTATGAAGGCGAAGAGCCCGATGACTCCGGTGTGGTCAAGGTCAGTCCCGCCCGGGTACAAACCCTGGGGGTAAAAACCGCTATCGCTGAAATGGCGGAACTGGATGCCCCGGTACGGGCCGTGGGACGGGTCGAGGTCAATGAACGAGCCGTGGCCGAGGTGGCGCCCAAGTTCGAAGGCTGGATCGAGAAGCTCTACATCAACGCCACGGGCGACCCGGTACGCCGGGGGCAAGCCCTGTTTTCGGTCTACAGCCCGGAACTGGTATCCGCCCAAAAGGAACTCTCCATTGCCCAGGACCTGAAGCTGGACACCCCGGGAGCCGACCCCGCCGCCCGGGATAGTGCCCGGCGGCTGGCCGAGGCCGCCCGGGAACGCCTGCGTAACTGGGATGTGCAAGCCCAGGATGGCAAGGTGGCCCACCGCCTGACCTTCAGTTCCCCGGTCAATGGAGTGGTCCTGGAGAAAAAGGCCGTGGAAGGCATGCGCTTCGCCCCCGGCATGACCATTTTCCGTGTAGCCGACCTGTCCACCGTCTGGGTCATCGCCGACGCGTACGAACAGGATCTGGCCCGCATCCAGGTGGGCCAGGCAGCTGAAATCCGTATCGATGCCTTCCCCGACCAGCGCTTTGAGGCCAAGGTGACCTATCTTTACCCTACCCTCAACGCTCCCACCCGGACCACCCAGGTGCGCCTGGAACTGGCCAACAAGGATGGCCTCCTGCGCCCGGGCATGTTCGCCCACGTGGACCTGGCCACCGGCGGCTCCAGCCCCCGGCTGACCATACCGGCTTCGGCCATCATCGACACGGGCAGCCGTCAGGTGGTCCTGCTGGCCCTGGAGGAAGGCAAGTTCAAGCCCCAGGCAGTGAAAATCGGCCAGCGTGGCCGGGACAAGGTGGAAATCCTGGAAGGTCTTTCTGAAGGAGACAAGGTGGTGGTAGCCGCCAATTTCCTGATTGATGCGGAAAGCAATCTGAAGGCGGCCCTGGGCAATTTCAGCGAGGGCGATGCCAAGGCCGACAAGGCTGAAGCCCCGGTCAAGACCTATCGCGCCCAGGGCAAGCTAGACAGTATCGACGTGACGGCGGGGACAGTCACCGTGACCCACGAGCCGATACCCGACCTGCAATGGCCGGGCATGACCATGGACTTCAACCTGGCCTCCCCGGAAGTGGTCAGGGGGGTTCCCCCCGGCACCCCCATCCGCTTCGAGTTCGAGCAGCAAGGTCCGGGGGAATTTGCCATCACCCGCATGGAACACAGCGGACACGGGAGCCACTGACATGCTCGGCCGTCTGATCGAATGGTCCGCCCATAACGTCTTCCTGGTCCTGCTGGCCACCCTGGCCCTGGTGGCGGGCGGTATCTATGCGGTGAAGAAAACGCCTCTG
>QKDJ01000180.1 GCA_003252145.1 Azovibrio restrictus | reverse complement strand
GTGAATTCAGACGTTCCTAAACGTCCGCTTTCCCAATTCGCCAACTTCCGCTTTGGGTCGAGGTTGTGTGAAAACGCCCCGGCTGTGTACGCCAAACTGGGGGGTGATGCGTTAGTTCCTGTACGGAGGTGCAGGAATGAAACGATTCATAGAAGGCGAGTCCCGTAGCCAGCTGACCTTGATGCCGGAATGCCTGGAGGATTACATCGGGCCAGACAATCAGGTCCGAGTAGTAGAAGCGTTTGTTGAAGCCCTCGACCTGGCCGAAATGGGGTTCAATACGTTGGCGGCAGAGACGGGACGACCCGGCTACCACCCCGGAGTTCTGCTCAAGCTCTACATTTACGGTTATCTGAATCGTATCCAATCGAGTCGGCGCCTGGAGCGAGAGGCGGGGCGCAATGTTGAACTGATGTGGCTGATGGGTCGCTTATGCCCGGACTTCAAAACGATTGCCGACTTTCGCCGGGATAACGGAAAAGGCATCCGCAATGTCTGTCGGCGCTTTGTGGCCCTCTGTCGGCAGCTTGATCTGTTTAGTGAAGCCACCGTAGCCATTGATGGCAGCAAGTTTAAAGCCGTAAATAACCGCGACAAGAACTTCACACCGCACAAGCTGGCACAGCGGATGAAGCAAATCGACGAGAGCATCGAACGGTATTTGCAGGAACTGGATACCGCCGACAGAACACAATCGCCTGATGCTGGCAGGCGCGGTCAGCATATCGAAGAGAAGCTGGCCAAGCTTCGTCAGCAGATGGAATATCTCCGCAAAATTGAAGATCAACTGAAGCTACAACCTGATGGACAGCTCTCGCTGACTGATCCAGATGCCCGCTCAATGGCGACCAGTGGGCGAGGGACTGGGATGGTCGGTTATAACGTCCAGGCATCGGTGGATACGAAGCACCACCTCATTGTTACTCATGAGGTAATTACTGAAGGCCATGACCGCCGGCAACTCTCGAATATGGCCTCGAAATCACGAGATGCCATCGGCACGGAGCAGTTGGATGTTCTGGCTGATCGGGGTTATTTCAAAGGGCCGGAAATCCTCAAATGCGTTGAGGCAGGCATCACGCCCTGGGTGCCAAAGACGATGACCTCCGATAACAAGGCCAGGGGGGTGTTCGACAAGCGCGATTTCATCTACATCGAAGCCAGCAACGAATATCGCTGCCCTGCTGGAGAGCATCTGATACATCGGCACGCCTCGTCAGAGGATGGGATGAAAATTACCTACTACTTCGCTTCCTCATTGACATGTCGCCAATGCCCGCAGAAAACACAATGCACGACGGGAAAGGAGCGACGCGTCCGACGCTGGGAGCATGAAGGCATACTCGACGCTATGCAGCACAGAATGAACGCCGCCCCAGGAAAGATGAAGCAGCGACGCTGTACGGTTGAGCACGTCTTTGGGACACTGAAATTCTGGATGGGCTCAGCGCACTTTCTGATGAGGCGCCTGAAAAACGTCAAAACCGAAATGAGCTTGCATGTTCTCAGCTACAACCTGCGCCGGCTCATCAACCTGCTGGGAGCTGAGGAAATGATGGTGGCCATCAGGAGGCATATGGCAGCAACTTGAAGTCGCTAGGGGCAAAAACCCTGCTTTGACCACCCGGATCTCAACCGAGAAATTGGCTTTAGCTGAAACTGCCACCCTCTGCTGCCACCAGAACTCCGGCTTTAGAGCTGTTTCCACACAACCTCGGTCGATAACAGCCCAGCGCCCAATACCCCAAAAAAACAAAAAAGCCCCGGACCGGAAGTCGGGGGCTTTCTGTGTTCATTTCAGCAGATCACTGGTGCCCAGGAGAGGACTCGAACCTCCACGCCTTGCAGCGCTAGTACCTGAAACTAGTGCGTCTACCAATTCCGCCACCTGGGCGTGAACTGCTGAAACTATTTCTTTGCATTGCAACTTGAAGCGACTACCATCGCCTGCTTGTGGTGCCCAGGAGAGGACTCGAACCTCCACGCCTTGCAGCGCTAGTACCTGAAACTAGTGCGTCTACCAATTCCGCCACCTGGGCACAGGTGCGAAGAGCGCCGTATTCTAAAGAAAGATAATTTGATGTCAACAACAAAAATGTCCAAGGTCCGTCGGGCCGATGCTTTTTTCGAGCGGGAGTGCCAGCGTTATGACTATCCTCTGCCTTCCCGGGAATATATTGTCCAGACTCTGGAGGAGCAGGGGCAGCCTCTGGGACTGAGCCAGCTTTCCAAATTTCTGGATATTCTGCAAAGCGAACGGGACCTTTTTTTGCGCCGTCTGGGCGCCATGGAGCGGGAGGGGCAACTGCTCCGCAACCGCAAGAACGACTACATCCTGCCCGAGCGGGCCAGCCTCACGGCCGGGCGCATCCAGGGCCATCCGGATGGTTTCGGTTTCCTGATTCCCGATGACGGCAGTGCCGACATCTTTCTCGACCAGCGCCAGATGGCCAAGGCCATGCATGGTGACCGGGCTCTGGTGCGGGTGATCGGCAAGGATCGCAAGGGGCGGCCCGAGGGCTCCATCGTCGAAGTCACCGACCGGGCCAATACCCGGGTGGTGGGCCGGGTGTTTGTGGAGCACGGAGTGGCCTTCGTGGTGCCCGAGAACCGGCGCATTACCCAGGACATCCTGGTGGCGGCAGACAAGAAGAGCAAGGTCAAGCCCGAATCCGGCCAGGTGGTGATGGTGGAGATCGTGGAGCAGCCTTCCAAGTACGCCCAGCCCATGGGGCGCATCATCGAGGTGCTGGGCAATTACGCGGACCCAGGCATGGAAATCGAGATCGCCCTGAGAAAGCACGACCTGCCTTTCGAGTTTTCCAAGGATTGTCTGGCTGAAAACGCCAAGGTGCCCGACAAGGTGCGCAAGATGGACCTGAAGGGCCGGGAGGACCTGCGTAACCTGCCCTTGGTGACCATAGACGGGGAAACCGCCCGGGATTTCGATGATGCAGTGTTCTGCGAGAAGCAGGGCCGGGGCTGGCGCCTGGTGGTGGCCATTGCCGACGTGTCCCATTACGTGAAGCCGGGCATGGCACTGGATAAGGAAGCCTTCGAGCGGGGCAACTCCGTGTATTTTCCCCGGCGGGTGATCCCCATGCTGCCGGAGAAGCTTTCCAACGGCATCTGCTCCCTGAACCCGGAGGTGGAGCGTCTGGCCATGGTTTGCGACGCCAGCATCAGCACCACGGGGGAGATCAAGCAGTATCGTTTTTATCCCGCGGTTTTCCGCTCCCATGCCCGGCTCACCTACAACCAGGTGTGGGGCTGGCTGTCGGGCGAAACCAAGCCCGAGACCGATATTCACAAGGAACTGCAGCCCCAACTGCAAAACCTCTACAAGCTGTTCCAGATTCTTGCCAAGGCCCGGGTCAAGCGGGGCGCCATTGATTTCGAGACCATCGAAACCCAGATGCTCTTCAATGAGAACGGCAAGATCGACAACATCGTGCCGGTGATCCGCAACGACGCCCATCGGGTCATTGAGGAATGCATGCTGGCCGCCAACGTCTGTGCTTCGGACTTCCTGGCCACCCACAAGCAGGCTTGCCTGTACCGCATTCACGAGGGGCCCAACGAGGAGAAGCTGAAGAACCTGCGCAGCTTCCTTTCGGAATTCGGCATGGCTCTGACCGGGGGGGATGATCCCCGGGCCAAGGATTACGCCCAACTGCTGGAAAAGGTAAAGGAGCGGCCCGACGCCCAGTTGCTGCAAACGGTAATGCTGCGCTCCTTGAAACAGGCCATGTACAGCCCGGACAATGTGGGCCACTTTGGCTTGGCTTACGAGCATTACACCCATTTCACCTCCCCCATTCGCCGGTACCCGGACCTGCTGGTGCATCGGGCCATCAAGGCCGTCCTGGCGGGCGAGCGTTACGAGCTGGGGGCCTGGGACGACATCGGGCTGCACTGTTCCCAGACCGAGCGCCGGGCCGACGAGGCCACCCGGGACGTGCAGAACTGGCTCAAGTGCTACTACATGAAGGAGCGCATCGGCGAGGTCTTTGAAGGCACCATTTCTGCCGTCACCGCCTTTGGCATTTTCGTGGCCCTGGATCAGGTCTATGTGGAAGGTCTGGTGCATGTGTCCGATCTGGGGGCCGACTACTTCCAGTTCGATCCGGTCAAACACCAGATGCTGGGCGAGCGT
>QKDJ01000335.1 GCA_003252145.1 Azovibrio restrictus | reverse complement strand
CGCGCATATCGAGCCGATGACAACACTATGACAAAGCACTAATAATGCAGTTATTCGTGGTCGTTATCGTGCACTATTGCCCCGAAGACCCGCTCCTTGAGCTTGAACAATTCATCCCGCGTAGCTGCAGCCTTTTCGAATTCCAGATTTTTTGCATGCTCGCCCATGAGTTTTTCCAGGCGTTTAATCTCCTTGGATAAGGCTTTCTCACTCATGGCGTCATAACCAGCCTGCTGCTGGGCCGCCTTCAACTCCTTTTGCGCGCTTTCCGGGTCGTAAATACCATCAATGATGTCCTTGATGCGTTTGACAATGCCCCGAGGTTGAATACCGTGCTCCAGATTAAAGGCCACCTGCTTTTCCCGACGCCGCTCGGTTTCAGCCATGGCTCGCCCCATGGAGTCGGTAATCTTGTCTCCATAGAGAATAGCCCTACCGTTGAGATTCCGGGCCGCCCGGCCTATGGTCTGAATCAAGGAGCGTTCGGAACGCAGGAAACCTTCCTTGTCTGCATCCAAAATAGCCACCAGGGAAACCTCTGGAATATCGAGACCTTCCCGCAACAGGTTGATCCCCACCAGCACGTCGAACTCCCCCAGACGCAAATCCCGGATGATTTCCACCCGTTCCACGGTGTCGATATCCGAGTGCAGATAGCGCACTTTCACGCCGTTTTCCCGCAGGAAGTCCGTCAGATCCTCGGCCATGCGCTTGGTGAGGGTGGTTACCAACACCCGCTCGCCGGCAGCCACCCTCGCCTTGATTTCCGGGAACAGGTCATCTACCTGTGTGGCCGCAGGACGGACTTCCACCACCGGGTCTACCAATCCTGTGGGACGTACCACCTGCTCCACCACCTGGCCTGCATGCTGTTCTTCATAGGCCGCCGGGGTGGCTGAAACAAAGATGGTCTGGCGCAGCATGGCTTCGAATTCGTCGAATTTCAGGGGCCGGTTATCCAGAGCTGAAGGCAGGCGAAAACCATAATTGACCAGATTTTCCTTACGTGACTGGTCCCCCTTGAACATGCCCCCCACCTGGCCGATGGTCACGTGAGATTCGTCAATGAACATGACTGCATTACGGGCCAGGTAGTCAATAAGGGTAGGAGGCGGCTCCCCGGGCTGACGCCCGGACAGGTGCCTGGAGTAGTTTTCAATGCCCTTGCAGAAGCCGATTTCGTTGAGCATTTCCAGGTCGAACTTGGTGCGCTGCTCAATGCGCTGAGCTTCCACCAGCTTGCTCTCCTTCTGGAAAAACTCCACTCGCTCCCGCAACTCGGACTTGATGGCCTCCACGGCTCGCAGCACGGTTTCCCGAGGCGTTACGTAATGGGAGGCCGGGAACACGGTGAAACGAAGGGCTTTGTGCAGCAGTTCCCCGGTCAGGGGATCAAAGAAGCGCAGGGATTCCACTTCATCGTCAAACAACTCCACCCGCACTGCGTGTTCCGCGTGTTCCGCCGGAAAGATGTCGATCACGTCCCCCCGCACCCGAAAAGTGCCCCGGTGGAAATCGAAGTCGTTGCGCTGGTACTGCATGTCCGTAAGCCGCTTGAGGATGGCCCGCTGGTCCAGCTTGTCCCCTACTCGCATGGTGAGGATCATGTCGTGGTAGTCCTCCTTGTCCCCGATACCGTAGATGCAGGACACGGAGGCCACGATCACCACATCGTCCCGTTCCAGCAGGCTCTTGGTGGCGGACAGGCGCATCTGCTCGATGTGCTCGTTGATGGCCGAGTCCTTCTCGATGAACAGGTCCCGGGAGGGCACGTAGGCTTCCGGCTGGTAGTAGTCGTAGTAGGAAACGAAATACTCCACGGCATTTTCCGGGAAGAACTCCTTCATTTCCGAATACAGCTGGGCCGCCAAGGTCTTGTTGTGGGCAAGAATCAGGGCTGGTCGCCCAGTCTGGGCGATGACGTTGGCCATGGTGAAGGTCTTGCCTGAGCCAGTAACCCCCAACAGGGTCTGGAAGGACAGACCGTCCTCCAGGCCATCCACCAGTTGCTGGATGGCCGCAGGTTGGTCCCCGGCCGGGGGAAACGGCTGGTGCAAACGGTAGGGACTGCCGGGGAAGGTGACAACCTTCCCCTCGGCAGGAATATTTTCCTGTTTTTCAGGGATTTCGGTGGTACTGCTGGGGGACTTGGCCATGGTAGAATTTCCGGCTGTTTTCGTCGTAACCCGCAAGCTGGGCTGAGCCGGAATTATTCCCCAATTTCGCCGGTAGCCCAAACCGCCCATCACCCTGGAGAGACCATGACCGCTTCGCTTTTTGCCGCCGTTGAAATGGCGCCCCGTGACCCAATTCTCGGCCTGACCGAGGCCTTCAACGCCGACACCCGTGCGACCAAGGTCAACCTGGGAGTGGGCGTGTATTACGACGACAACGGCAAACTGCCCCTGCTGGCCGCCGTCAAGGCCGCCGAGGAAGCCCGCTTGAAGACCCAGCCCCCCCGTGGCTATCAACCCATCGAAGGCAATGTCGCCTATAACCAGGCCGTGCAGAATCTGCTCTTCGGTACTGGTTCCGACCTGGCCACCAACGGCTCCGTGGTCACCATCCAGGCCCTGGGCGGCACTGGCGCCCTGAAGGTAGGTGCTGATTACCTGAAGAAGCTGCTGCCCCAGACCACCATTTACATCAGTGATCCCTCCTGGGAAAACCATCGGGCCCTGTTCGAGGCCGCAGGTTTCCCCGTGGATACCTACCCCTACTACGACGCAGCCACTCGTGGCGTGAACTTCGAAGGCATGAAGGCCAAGCTGGCCGACCTGCCCGCCGGTTCCGTGATCCTGCTGCATGCCTGCTGCCACAACCCCACCGGTGCTGATCTGACCGATGCCCAGTGGCAGGAAGTGGTCGCCATCTGCAAGGAAAAGGGCCTGGTGCCCTTCCTGGACATGGCCTACCAAGGCTTTGCCGATGGTATCGACCCCGATGCCGTGGCCATCCGTGCCTTCACTGCCTCCGGCATGCAGTTCTTCGTTTCCAGCTCCTTCTCCAAGAGCTTCTCCCTCTACGGTGAGCGCGTGGGCGCCCTGTCCATCATCACCGCCAGCAAGGAAGAAGCCGGCCGGGTCCTGTCCCAGGTGAAGCGTGTCATCCGCACCAACTACTCCAACCCCCCCACCCACGGCGGTGCCGTGGTGGCCGCCGTGCTGGGCAGCACCGAGCTGCGTCAGATGTGGGAAGACGAACTGGCCGGCATGCGGGACCGCATCCGCGCCACGCGTAGCGGTCTGGTGGATGCCCTGAAGGCCCAAGGCGTGAGCCAGGACTTCTCCTTCGTGATCCAGCAGCGCGGCATGTTCTCCTACACCGGCCTCACCGCTGCCCAAGTGGAACGTCTGAAGACCGAATTCGGCATCTACGCCGTTTCCACTGGCCGCATCTGTCTGGCTGCCCTGAACAGCAAGAACCTGGCTGCTGTAGCCCAGGCCATTGGCGCTGTAGTTAAAGGCTAAGTCCCATGAAAAAGGCGGCCTTTTCGGGCCGCCTGAATCGAAGAGTCCCCGCAAGCTAAGGCTGCGGGGATTTTTTATTGGGCGGTTACTTCAATCACCGGCAGTTGACCTTCGATCGCCACCACACCAGAAGCGCCACCCCGGACCATGGTGACATTCAGGCGCCCTGAGACCTGCCCTGAAGCAGCCCCCTGGACTTGACCTTCGGCATGCATCAACCCGGCCTCCATACGCATATCCGAAAGCAGAAGATTACCTTGGGCCAGACGGGCAGAGAAATCCAGACGTTCAAAACGGCTGCCACCACCCCGCACAGGCTTACCTGGACCTCGACGAATAGCCTCTGCCAGGTCGAGAGACTGTATCTCCCCTTTTTCGACAGCTAGATTACCCTTGGCCTCCAGGCTATCCAGCCATTGAGCGCGCCCCGTTCCCTGTAACCGGAACTCCACATTACCGGACAGGTTACCGACCATCTTGAGACCGGGAAGCCAAGCCGTACTGAGACGGCTCATATCCACCCTATGCAAGGTTCCGCTGCCGGCCATCCCCTTGCCTACCCCCCAGTCCAGCACCAGTTGGCCTTCATAACGGCCACCCCGCAAACGTACATCAGCCTCCGTAAAGACGATCTGATTCCGATCCACACTGCCTTTGGCCAAAACATAATCCAAGGGAGTCTGAGCT
>QKDJ01000208.1 GCA_003252145.1 Azovibrio restrictus | reverse complement strand
CATCCATGTCAGCACAGTGCTGCAGGGGCAAGCCGCAATCCTTAATGGCCCCTTCGATACTGGAGGCATCCCGACCGATCAGGGCCACGGCCCGGCCGTGTTGTTCCAGGGCCTTCTTCAAGGGCGCGAAATCCTGACCCTTGCCGTCGCCGCCCAGAATGATGGCCACCGGCCGGCCCATGCCTTCGATGGCGGCCAGGGTGGCGCCCACATTGGTGCCCTTGGAATCGTCCACGAACAGGACGCCCTTGAATTCGGCCACGGGCTCCACCCGATGGGGCAACCCTTTGAAGTTCTTGAGCCCCGGCAACACCTGCTCGGCGCTCACCCCGATAGAGGCGCAAAGGGCCAGGGCCGCCATGGCATTGGCGCTGTTGTGCAGTCCTTTCAATGACAGCTCGTCCAGGACTATCAGGCGCTTCTGGCCCAGACAAATGGCGCCGTCCCGCAAGCCGTAATGTCCTTCCCGGGGCGGGGGGTTGAGGCCGAAGGTCACCATGTCGGTACCGCAACCGCCCATGGAAAGGCTCCAGTCGTCATCCCGGTTCAGCACCTTCACCGGCCGTCCTTGGAAGATGCGTGCCTTGGCGGCGGCATAGCCGGACATGCCCTCGTGACGATCCAGGTGATCTTCACTGATATTGAGCACTGTCGCGCCCTGGGCATTCAGGTGATGGGTGGTTTCCAACTGGAAGCTGGAGAGCTCCAACACCCAGACTTGGGGCAGTTTCCCCTCGTCCAGTGCAGCCATCAGGGCATCCAGCACGGAAGGGGAAATATTGCCGCAGGCGACCGCTGGAATCCCCGCCCCATTGAGCAGATGAGTAGTCAGAGCCGTGGTGGTGGTCTTGCCGTTGCTGCCCGTAATGGCCAGCACCTTGGCTTCGGGCTGGAGCGCCTTCACGGCGTCTGCAAACAGCTCCACTTCGGAAATGACCGGCAGCTCGGAGGCCAGGATTTCCGGCGTGGAGCAGGACACTCCCGGGGAAAGGGCAATGCAGGTGGCCCCGACAAAGGTGGCGGGCGACAAGGGGCCTGTCAGCAATTCCACACCCGGTGCCACTTGGGCCAGAGCAGTTTGATTGGGCGGATTCTCCCGGCTGTCGGCCACACGCAGCCGGGCCCCCTGGCGATGTAGCCACTTGGCCATCGCCAGACCCGACTCACCGAGTCCGATTACCAGGAAGAATTCGCCCTTGTAGTCCATGTATTCAGCGCAGTTTCAGGGTGGTCAAGCCGAACAGGACCAGGAACAGGGTGATGATCCAGAAACGGACCACCACCTGGGTTTCCTTCCAGCCGGTTTGTTCGAAATGGTGGTGCAGGGGTGCCATGCGCAGGATTCGTCGCCCCTCTCCAAAACGTTTCTTGGTGTATTTGAAGTAGCCCACCTGGAGCATCACGGACAGGGTTTCCACCACGAACACGCCACCCATGATGAAAAGCACGATTTCCTGGCGCACGATCACGGCCACGCAACCCAGGGCGGCACCCAGGGCCAGGGCGCCCACGTCACCCATGAACACTTCAGCGGGATAGGCGTTGAACCAGAGGAAGCCCAGGCCTGCACCGGCCAAGGCGCCCAGCAGGATGCAGATTTCCCCGGCCCCCGGCACATAGGGCACCAGCAGGTATTTGGCGTACACCGCATGCCCCGCCACGTAGGCAAAGACCGTAAAGGCAGAGGCCACCATCACTGTGGGCATGATGGCCAGACCATCCAGACCATCGGTCAGATTCACGGCATTGGAGGTGCCCACGATGACGAAATAGGTGAGCACCACGAAGCCCCATATGCCCAGGGGATAAGCCACGCTCTTGAAGAAGGGCACGATGAATTCGGTCTGGGCCGGGATATTGGTGGAGAAGGCCAGGAACAGGGCCGCGCCCAAACCCAGCACTGACTGCCAGAAGAATTTCCAGCGGGAAGCCAGACCATTGGGGTCCCGGTACACCACCTTCTTCCAGTCGTCGTACCAGCCGATGATGCCGAAACCCAGGGTCACCACCAGCACGGTCCACACGTAGCGGTTGGTCAGGTCACCCCACAGCAGCGTGGTGATGCCGATGGCTATCAGGATCAGCACCCCGCCCATGGTGGGCGTACCGGATTTCACCAAATGGGTCTGGGGACCGTCGGTACGCACGGCCTGACCAATCTTCTTGGCGGCCAGCCAGCGGATCACACCCGGGCCGGCCATCAGGGAGATGAACAGGGCCGTCATGGCCGCCAGCACCGTACGCAGGGTGATGTAATTGAAGACATTGAAAGCCCGAACGTCCTGGGCCAGCCATTGGGTCAGCAACAGCAACATTATTTTTCCTCCCCAATAGCCTTGAGAGCTTCTACCACCCGCTCCATCTTCATGAAGCGAGAACCTTTCACCAGCACCGTGGTGTCATTATCCAGCTCCGGCAACAGTGCTTGAACCAGGGCTTCCGGCGTCTTGAAATGGCGGGCGCCCTCACCAAAATTGCGCACCGCCTGCTGACTGGCTTCACCCAGGGCAAAGAGGCGATCCACCCCCATGCTCTTGGCGTAGCCGCCGATTTCGTCGTGATACTGGGCACAGGCTTCGCCGATCTCGCCCATGTCTCCGAGCACCAGGATTTGCCGCCCCACGGTGGCAGTCAGCACATCGATACCTGCCCGCATGGAGTCAGGATTGGCGTTGTAGGTGTCATCCAGAATGGTGCAGCCCTGGGGGCCCACCTGCTTTTGCAAACGCCCCTTCACGCCGCCAAAGCGCGCCAGCCCTTCCACCACCACATCCATGCTCAACCCCAGGGCCAGACAGGCGGAAGCAGCTGCCAGGGCATTGCGGGCGTTATGACGCCCAGCCACCTGGAGCATGACCTCCCGACTTCCTTCATCTGTCACCAAGGTCAGCTGGGTTTCCAGACCATGCAGATGCACCTGGCCGCTCACATCAGCCTGCTGATCCAGGCTGAAAGTCAGCATGGGCCGGTTGGCGTTGATGCTCCGCCAGTAGTCGCCATAGGTGTCATCAAGATTGATCACCGCCACCCCGTCAGCGCCCAGGCCCTTATAGATGGTGCCCTTTTCCCGGGCCACACCCTCCAGATCCCCCATGCCTTCCAGGTGAGCCCGCTGGGCGTTGGTCACCAGGGCCACGGTAGGTTGTGCAATGTCCGCCAGGTAGGCGATTTCCCCCGGATGATTCATGCCCATCTCGATGATGGCAGCCTGGTGTTGCTGGCCCATGCCCAATAGGGTCAGGGGCAGGCCAATGTCGTTATTGAAATTCCCCCGGGTGGCCAGCACCCCGTCTCCGTAGGCCACGGCCAGGATGGAGGCAATCATTTCCTTGGTGGTGGTCTTGCCATTGGAGCCCGTCACCGCCACCAGAGGAATGTCGAAACGACGGCGCCAGGCGGCGGCCAAACGCCCCAAGGCCAGACGGGTATCGTCCACCAGCACGGCAGACATGCCTTCAGGCACACTAGCCTCACGGCTCACTAGCAGGGCGGCAGCCCCCTGGGCCACGGCCTGATCCAGGTAATCATGGGCGTCGAAACGCTCACCCTTGAGGGCGATGAACAAACAACCATCACAGGGGTTACGGGTATCCGTACTCACTCCGGAGACTTCCCGATCTGCGCCCATCAGGCGCCCCTGCAGCAGGTTTGCGATTTCGCTCAACTGATAGCGCATCATGCTGCCCTCCTGGCCTGAGCCCGGACGGCGAGAGCCTGCTCGGCCTGGGCGCCATCTGCAAAGGGATACTTCACCCCGGCAATGTCCTGATAAGGTTCATGGCCCTTGCCCGCCAACAGAATCACATCGGCGTCACCGGCTTCCGTGATGGCGCAGGCAATAGCCAGGGCCCGGTCCGATTCCACCCGTGCCAGGGGCGCTCCCTGCACAATGTCCTTGATGATGTCCGCAGGCACTTCGCTGCGGGGGTTATCACTGGTAATCAATACTTCGTCCGCCAATTTACTTGCCACATTTCCCATTTGGGGCCGTTTGCCCTTGTCCCGGTCGCCACCGCAGCCGAACACGCACCAAAGTCTCCCTCCCCGGGCTGCTGCAACGGGTCGCAGGGCTTGCAAGGCGTTCTCCAGAGCATCCGGGGTGTGGGCGTAATCCACCATGATCAAAGGAGCATCGATCCCACCGTAACGCTCCATGCGCCCCGGAGGCGCCTTGAGTTCGGACAGTCGCCGAGCCACTTCCGACACATCCAT
>QKDJ01000031.1 GCA_003252145.1 Azovibrio restrictus | reverse complement strand
GGCCGATGTAGGCGGCCCGCTCGGTAACGGAGATAGCACCGCGAGCATCCAGCAGATTGAAGGTGTGAGCGGCCTTCAATACCTGTTCGTAGGCGGGCAGGGCCAGCTGGGATTGCATCAGGTGCTGGGCCTGCTTTTCATGGGCACCGAAGGCGGTGAACAGGAACTCCGCATCACTGTGCTCGAAGTTGTAGGCCGACTGCTCCACCTCGTTCTGGTGGTACACGTCCCCGTAGGTGAGCCCTTCGGTCCAGGTCAGGTCGTAGACGTTTTCCACACCCTGCAGGTACATGGCCAGACGCTCCAGGCCATAGGTAATTTCGCCGGTAATGGGCTTGCAGTCGATGCCGCCCACCTGCTGGAAATAGGTGAACTGGGTCACTTCCATGCCGTTCATCCATACTTCCCAGCCCAGGCCCCAGGCGCCGAGCGTCGGGTTTTCCCAGTCGTCTTCCACGAAGCGCACGTCGTTCTTCTTGAGGTCGAAACCCAGGGCTTCCAGAGAACCAAGATACAGTTCCAGAATATTGTCCGGAGCCGGCTTCAGGACCACCTGATACTGGTAGTAGTGCTGCATGCGGTTGGGGTTTTCCCCGTAGCGGCCATCCTTGGGACGGCGGGAAGGCTGCACGTAAGCGGCCTTCCAGGGCTCGGGGCCCAGGGCCCGCAGGAAGGTGGCCGTGTGGCTGGTACCGGCTCCCACTTCCATGTCGTAGGGCTGCAGCAGGGCACAGCCCTTGTCGCTCCAGTATTGTTGCAGACGCAGGATGATTTCCTGGAAGGTCGGCTTCTTGGCAGAGGTGTTGCTGGTGGTCATGGGACGCACTTGGAAAGACGGAAAGTCGTCGATTTTACTTGCTTTTTACCGGCTTAGGACCCGCCACGCACCGGCCTGGCACTTACCTATTCCCCTCTTAAGCGCCCTGGACAGCCCGCCGGGCGGGAAACACTGCCGCCAGCACCGACAACAGGGCCAACAGCAGGCTCGGAATATCGCCCCAGCGCACATAGGGCGTAATACCCTGATAGGCCTGCACTTTCGCTTCCAGTACGCCGGTGGCAAAGGGCTCCAGGGCCGCCCGCACTTGGCCATCCGGCCCCACCACCGCTGTCATGCCCGTATTGGTAGCCCGCAGCATGGGACGCCCGGCTTCCAGGGCCCGCAGCCGGGCAATCTGCAGGTGCTGGGCCTGGGCCAGGGAACGTCCAAACCAGGCCGTATTGGACATATTCACCAACAATCCTGCCTGGGGTACGGCCGACAGCAATTCCCGACCGAACAAGTCCTCATAGCAAATATTCACGGCTACCTGCTGGCCGGCCAGTTGCAGGGGCGCCTGGGCGAGCTCGCCGGCACTGAAGCTGGACATGGGGATATGAGCCATCTGCAGGAACCAGGCGAAGCCCGGGGGAATGAACTCCCCAAAGGGCACCAGATGAACCTTGGAATAGGTCTGGGTGGGCGATTGCCCCAGGCTCACGGCGCTGTTCCAGTAGGACTCCCCCTCCCCCGTGGGTATGCCAAAGAGCAGGTCACCGCCATGATCCACGGCCAGGGCCTTGAGTTCGGTCAGATAATCCTGGGGCAGATAGTCCAGAAATGCGGGGAAGGCTGTTTCCGGCAACACGGTGAGCTGGGCCGGATGTTCGGTCACCAGTTGACGATAGTGCAGCAAAGTGGCGGCAAAGCGCTCCGGCTGCCACTTGAGGTCCTGAGCCACATTGCCCTGCACCAGGGCCACACTGATGGGCTCCCCTTGGGGCTCTGTCCAGGTCTGTTGTTGCAGACCCCAGCCAACAGCCAGTAGCACCAGCGCAGCCCCCCAACCGGCTCGCCCCGCCCGAGGCAGGGTTGCCAGCCAGGCCAGCAGAAAAGTCAGGCCATAAACCCCCAGCAGGGGCGCGTAACCTGACAAGGGACTGGGCGGCGCCTGGGAATAGCCCAGGGCCAACCAGGGAAAACCAGAGAACAACCAGCCCCGCAGCAGATCAGCCAGAGCCCAGAGCCCCGCGAACAGCAGGCCTTGTCGCCAGACGGAAGCCGGTAGAAAGGCCCGGAACAAGCCGCCCACCAGGGCGGGGAACAGGGCCAGATAGGCGCAGAACAGGAGGGTCGCCAGGGCGGCCAAGGGCCAGGGCATGCCCCCGAACAGGGAAAGACTCACATAGACCCAGGAAACCCCGCCCAGGAACACGCCCAGCCCAAAGGCAAAGCCCTGCCGGGCGGCCTGGCGCCAGCCCCTTGTCTGCCCCAGCAAATGAAATTGCAGGGCCAACAGCAGGGGTAGCAGCCAGAATTGTTCAAAAGGGGCGTAGGCCAGAACGGCCAGCCCCCCAGCTGCCAGGGACAGCAGCAGGGCGGGCAAGCCCTGATCCCAGCGGTTCTTCAGCGTGAGACTCAAGCCTGATCCAGGGGCGCTTCGGCTTCCCCTTCAACAGGGTTTTCCCGACGGGGATCCACCACCAGGGTGTAGAGGCGGCGGCTGTCGGCCCGCAACACGTGGAAGCGCATGCCGTCGATTTCCACCAGTTCATTGCGCTTGGGCACCCGGCCCAGGTGACGCAGGACCAGCCCGCCTACCGTGTCGAACTCCTCGTCAGAGAAGTGGGTACCGAAGGCTTCATTGAAGGACTCGATCTCGGTCTGGGCCTTGACCCTGTAGCGCCCGGCCGCATCCAGACGGATGTTGTCGTGGGCCTCATCGAAGTCGTATTCGTCCTCGATGTCCCCGACGATCTGTTCCAGCACGTCCTCAATGGTGACCAGGCCGGCCACGCCGCCGTATTCATCCACCACAATGGCCATGTGATTGCGGGACACCCGGAATTCCCGCAGCAGCACATTGAGGCGCTTGGATTCAGGAATGAACACGGCAGGCCGCAGCCAGTCCCGCACATTGAAGTCTTCTTCCAGATGCACCCGCAGCAGATCCTTGGCCAGCAGGATGCCCAACACATTGTCCCGATCCCCATCCACCACGGGGAAGCGGGAGTGGGCGGCCTCGATGACCACGGGAATGATTTCAGAAAGGGGATCGTTGACGTCGATGACGTCCATCTGGGCCCGGGGAACCAGTACATCAGTGACCCGGGTTTCGGAGGAAGCCAGAGCCCCTTCGATGATGGTCAGGGCATCGGCATCCATGAGATTCCGCTCGTAGGCGGAATGGAGGAGGTGGAGCAACTGCTCGCTATCCTCGGGCTCCCTCAGGAGCAGGGTAGAAAGGCGTTCAAGAAAACTAGGTCGGGGCGAACTGGCACTGTCCATGTTAAAGGTTCATGAGTAGAGAGTCGGGAAGAGAGCCTGCGGGCTCCCTTCTCGACTCCCGGCTCCATCATTCATAAGGATCGGAATAGCCCTGGGCCGCAAGAATTTCCCGTTCCTGCTGCTCCATGGCTTCGGCGCTGGCATCGTCTTCGTGATCCCAGCCCTGGAGGTGCAGCATACCGTGCACCACCAGATGCGCATAATGGGCCTCCAGGGCCTTGCCCTGCTCGGCTGCTTCACGGGCCACCACGGCGGGGCAGATCACCAGGTCGCCAAACACCCGGGGCTCCGTGTCATAGGGGAAGGACAGCACAT
This sequence comes from Azovibrio restrictus, assembly GCA_003252145.1. Lineage (GTDB taxonomy): Bacteria > Pseudomonadota > Gammaproteobacteria > Burkholderiales > Rhodocyclaceae > Azovibrio > Azovibrio restrictus_A. Next base: position 650 of record QKDJ01000031.1, on the reverse strand, counting down.
TGGTGGCGTAGTCCTTGCCCCGGTATTCCTTGTTCAGCTCCTGGCCTTCGTCGGCTTCCACCAGGCGGATGGTCACCTGAGCACCACCTTCCAATGCTGCCCGAGCCCAGGTACGAAACTGGGTACGGGAGGGTAGTCCCTCCGGATTGCAGACATATTGCACGGACAGATCGAGACGACGGGAAGGCTTCTGCATGTTACTGATCCGAAGAGCTGGATGAAGGAGATTGGGCGTTGGACTGGCGCCCTTCATAGGCCGCCACAATGCGGGCCACCAGGGGGTGACGCACCACGTCTTCCTTGAGGAACCGGGTGATGCCGATGCCACGCACATCCTTCAACACCTCGACCGCATCCTTGAGGCCACTTTTGTGGCCCTTGGGCAGGTCCACCTGGGAGGGGTCACCGGTCACCACGGCCTTGGCACCAATCCCGATACGGGTGAGGAACATCTTCATCTGTTCCGGCGTGGTGTTCTGGGCTTCATCGAGAATGATGAAGGAGTGGTTCAGGGTACGACCGCGCATGAAGGCCAGGGGCGCGATTTCCAGAGCCCCCTTTTCGTAGAGCTTGGTGACCCGGTCAAAACCCATCAGATCGTACAGGGCGTCATAGAGGGGACGCAGATAAGGATCCACCTTCTGAGCCAG
>QKDJ01000312.1 GCA_003252145.1 Azovibrio restrictus | reverse complement strand
CAATGATCTGGTAGATGTCCTTGAGCAGTTCATCCCGTTCGGCCAGGGTCAGGGACTTGTTCACGCCGCCGGGAATGGCCCCGGTGCCGTGCACCCGTTTGCCTGCCGTGTGGCGAATTACCTCCTGACCGAACTTACGCAACAACACCCCCTTGCGGGCGGTTTCCGGATGCTTTTGGGCGACCCCGACGATATTGCGTAGGGATACATCCGAGTCAAAACCGAACAGCAGGTCCGGCGAGGACAGGTGGAAGAAATGCAGGGCATGGGACTGGAGCATCTGACCGTAGTGCATGAGGCGGCGAATTTTTTCCGCCGTGGGGGTCAGTTGCTTGATCCCCAAGACACGATCCAAAGCCTTGGCCGCAGCCAGGTGATGGGACACAGGGCAGATACCACACAGGCGCTGCACCATGACCGGCACTTCCCAGTAGGGACGCCCTTGAATGAAACGCTCGAAGCCCCGGAACTCCACAATGTGCAAACGTACCTGATGCACCTTGTTCTGCTCGTCCAGCAGGATGGTGACCTTGCCGTGGCCTTCCACCCGGGAGACGGGATCAATGGCCACCCGGCGCAGTTTTTCCGGATGTTCGGCAGTCTCTAAATGGAAACTCATGTTGCCCTCTCAATCGTAATGGAGCAGGCCGTGGCCCAGGCTGGGGCCCTGGCCGGACAGCAGGTCAGTCAGCACTTTCCAGATGGCATCACCGGAAGGAGGACAGCCGGGGATGAAGACATCCACCTTGACCACTTCGTGAATGGGATGCACCTGATTTAAAGGCAGGGGCAGCTCCGGATCATTGGGAATCATGCCGTTGCCCAGTCCGGGACTGGAGAGATAAACCTCGGACAGGATTTCCGCCAGGGGCAGATGATTGCGCTGGGCAGGCAAGCCACCATTCACGGCACAGGCCCCCATGGCAATCAACACCTTGCACTGGCGCCGGAACTCCAGCAGCACATGGACATTTTCCGCGTTGCAGAGCCCTCCTTCGATAATGCCGATATCGCACTTCCCCACCTCCTTGATATCAGTCAGGGGGGAGCGGTCAAATTCCACCAGCTCCACCAGATCGAAGAGCCGCTCGTCGATATCCAGGAAAGACATATGGCAACCGAAACACCCTGCCAGGGAGGTGGTGGCCACCTTCAATTTCTTTTTTTCCACGACTTCCATCTCAGCTCTCCTCGGTCAGCGTGACCGCCCCATGCACATGCCCGGAAATGGGTAGCTCGTCATAGGTCCGCTCGCCTATGGGTACGACAAAGCCCTGACGCTTCCGCAGAATCACCCCCACAGGGCAGACCTGTACGGCCTTGTCATCCACCGACACGTTGGTGTCGGCCAGCTGCCCCGATTCCGCATTGACGATAAGATGGGATTGGATACCCCGGTCCGCCAAGGCAAAGACGCTCTTGCCATCCACATCCCGGCTGGCCCGGACACAGAGGGAACAGAGGATGCAGCGATTGAAGTCGAGAAGCAGTTCCGGATGGGAGGCATCCACAGGCCGATCCGGAAAGAAGTGATCGAAATGGGGAGACATCATGCCCAGATCGTAGGCCGTAGCCTGCAACTGGCAATTGCCACTCTTCTCGCAGGAGGGACAGAAATGATTGCCTTCCACGAACAGCATCTGCACCAGAGTGCGCCGTTCAGCATTCAGCTCTTCCGTATTGCTCTCCACCTGCAAGCCCGTATTCGCCTTGAAGGTGCAGGAAGCCGTATGGCGTCCATTGACCTTCACGGTGCACAATTTGCAGGAACCGTGGGGCTTGAATTCCGGGTGATAACAGAGGTGTGGAATGAAAACCCCGGCTGCCAGGGCTGCCTGAATGATGGTCTGACCGGGAGTGAAGGGAATTTCCTGGCCATCTAATGTGAAGGTCTGGGTCATTGCAGCTCTCCGTGGGCAGCACCGAAATGGGCCAGGGCATCATCCCGCCCCGTCATCTGACGAGCCTGGGAGAGTGCGCCGTCCAGATCAAAGGCGGGAGTGAAATCCTGATGGGACATGCGGGCATCGTAGGCCGCACGGAATTTTTCGATGGTATCCAGCACCGGATTACAGGCCGAGTGGCCCAGACCGCAATGGCTCATGGCCTGCAGGATATGGTTGAGATGCTCAATTTCCTTGAAGTCATAAGGAGAGCCCTGACCATTGTGGAGCTTGTCCATCAGGTTCTTCAGCAAGGAGGTTCCCACTCGACAAGGGGTGCAGAAACCGCAACTTTCATGGGCGAAGAAATGAACGAAGTTGCGAGCTACCTGGAACATGTCACGGGACTTATCGAACACCATGAAGGCACCCGCCGTGGGGATATCCTCAAAACAGATCTTGCGATCAAATTCATGGGCCGCAATGGTGAAGCCGGAAGGCCCGCTGACCTGCACGGCCTGAGTGTCCTTGGCACCACAAGCCTCCAGCACTTCGGCCACACTCACGCCAAAGGGAAACTCATAGAGCCCAGGCCGCTCGCAGTCGCCGGACACGGAAAGTATTTTGCTGCCTGCCGAATGGCTGGTCCCGATATTCCGATACCACTCGCCGCCATTGAGGGCAATCAAGGCAGCCGCAGCAAAGGTCTCCACATTGTTGACGATGGTCGGTTGCTCCAGATAACCATGGGTTACCGGAAATGGCGGGCGATTACGGGGCGTTCCCCGCTTGCCTTCCAGGGACTCGATCAAGGCGGATTCTTCACCGCAGACGTAGGCCCCCGCCCCCACATGAATCTTGATGTCGAAGTCAGCCCCGGGAATACCGATGATGCTGTGCCCCAGCAGATTGTCCCGCCGACGTCGGGCCAACACACCTTCCAGATGATCCAGCAGATAGCGATATTCCCCGCGCAGGTAGAGGAACCCGCGCCGGGCACCCACCGCATAGGCCGCCAGTGTCATGCCTTCAAACACCATGTCCGCATGGGAAGTGAGCAGCACTCTATCCTTGAAGGTTCCCGGTTCACCTTCATCAGCATTGCACACCACGATCCGGTCCTGACCATCGGCCAGAGGCGCGTTACGGCAGGCTTCCCACTTCAAGCCGGTGGTAAAACCGGCACCGCCCCGACCACGCAGGTTGGCATGCTTGACTTCATCAAGCATGGTGGCAGGCCCCACCAGCCCCCGGGGCAGCCCTTCCCGCCAGGAGCGGGTATTGGAGGCCAGCACACCGTCTGTATCCAAACGGGCATGGAGGGCGCGCAGGGCGGAGCCCGGTTCGAATTCACAGCCCAACAAGATATCGCGGCGCTGCACGTTGTCTTCCACCTGGAAAAACTCTGCTGGCCACTCTTCCACCGGAATCTGATCCCGAACCAGCTGGGCAATGGTTTCGATACGAGCTTCATCCAGCCGGGTCACCACATGGCCATTGACCAATAGAGCGGGCCCCTGGTCGCACATGCCGGTACAAGAGGTCAGATCCACGCTGGCCAGACCATCTTCAGACACCTTGCCGGGCTCGATCCAAAGCAGGTGACACAGGCGAGCCATCAAGTCCTGATTACCTCCCATCCGGTCGGTGATATTGTCGGAAAACAGGATGCGGTACCGCCCAATGGGTTTGAGGTGCAAAAATGCATAAAAACTGGCCACCCCTTCAATCTTGGCGCGGGGAACTGCCAGGGCCTGCTCCAGGGCGGTCACGCTTTCCGGACTGATCCAGCCCTCTGCTTCTTGTATTTCCCTCAGTATCTGCAACAGGTTATGAGTGCTACCGTCATACCTACGCAGAATGTTCTCGAGTTTCCCTGCATCCATTGCCTTCCCTCTCCCGGACATGGCTCAATGTGACGAGCATAGCCATAATTTATGCCTTTTTTCTGACATGGATCAAAGGGATAGGGGTCACAATTCCTTCATTTGCAAACGCAAAAACTCCGCTAAGCTAGCAGGGTCGTGATGTGAGCATGGCTGAAAACAATAATTTTGCTGCAGCGCAAAAAAAATTATACTGTCCAGTAGTTTTCATCACTTTCATTTTTAGGAGTCTTCCCAGCATGTTCAATCTGCACGGTAAAAAAGGACTGGTCGTTGGTATCGCCAATAATCACAGCATTGCCTACGGCTGTGCCAAGGCCTTCGACCTCTGCGGCGCCGACCTGGCTGTCACCTACCTGAACGCCAAGGCAGAACCCCACGTTCGCCCTCTGGCCGAAATGCTGGGTGCCGACATCATCATGCCCATGGACGTGGAGCAGGATGATCAGATGGTCGATCTTTTCAAGGCTATCGAAGAAAA
>QKDJ01000362.1 GCA_003252145.1 Azovibrio restrictus | reverse complement strand
GGTGACCGCGGCGGCCACCAGGTTATGGGGTCTCATTGTCATGGTGTTTTCCTCATCCTCACGCCCGGCTGGGCAAAATGCCGCGATACTAGTTAGAAATTAATGATTTACTTATCAATAATTCATATTGGTGCATCAATTCGACCATCACTACTGTAGGTATCTGGCTGGCATAGCCTAGGGGTTGGGTCCATGCCAGGGGGCAGTGGATGGCTTTGCATTCAGGGGATTCCTGGCCATGGCGCTTCTAGAGATCCGCAAGGTCACTCGCCGGTTCGGTGAATATGTCGCCGTACGGGACGTATCTATATCAGTGGAGAGTGGCGAGTTCTTCACCCTGCTGGGCCCCTCCGGCTGTGGCAAGACCACTTTGCTGCGCATGATCGCCGGCTTCGACCAACCTGACGGGGGCCAGATCCTGCTGGACGGCCAGGACCTGGCCGAACTGCCCGCTGAGCGGCGCCCCATCCACACGGTATTCCAAAGCTACGCCCTGTTCCCCCATCTGACCGTGTGGGACAACGTGGCCTTCCCCCTGAAAATGGCCGACATTCCGCCAGCCCAGCGCAAGGCCCAGGTGGCGGCCATGCTGGACGCAGTCCATCTGTCCGACCGGGCTGGTCATTTCCCCCATGAGTTGTCCGGCGGTCAGCAGCAGCGGGTGGCACTGGCCCGGGCTCTGGTGGACCAGCCCCGCCTGCTGCTGCTGGACGAGCCCCTGGGTGCCCTGGATCGTCAGTTGCGGGAGGAGATGCAGTTGGAACTCATCAAACTGCAGCGTGCGGTGGGCATCACCTTCATCTTCGTCACCCACGACCAGTCGGAAGCCTTGGCTCTGTCCCACAGGATCGCAGTAATGAAGGATGGTGACATCGAGCAGTTGGACGAACCCTCGAAGATCTACGGTCTGCCCCGCACACGCTTCGTTGCGGACTTCATCGGCAACTGCAATCTGCTGGAAGCTACAGTGACCGCATGCCGCCCCGATGGACTGCAGCTTCAAGTGCCAGCGCTGGGCGCGGTGGAAGCCCCATCCAATACGGCGGCTCAACCCAGTCAGCACGGTGTTCTGGCCCTGCGCCCGGAGCAGGTCCACATCACGCCTCGCCCACCCGCCGAATGCACCCTAAACTGCTTCGCAGGCAAAGTCCTGGACTTCCTGTACGTAGGAGATGTCACCACCTACAAGGTGGCGCTGGACAATGGCCAGGCCATTCAGGCCCTGCTGCCCAACACCGCGCCGGGCCGGGCGAAGTTCTTCGAATTGGGCGACCGGGTCTGGATCTCCTGGGCGCCGGAGGCGGGCCACTATGTCCCGGACTGAAGCCCATCCGGAGCCACCTGCCCTGGCCCCCGGGGAAGTGCGTACCAGGTGGATCGTCTCCACGCCTCCGATCCTGTTCCTGTCCCTGTTTTTCCTGGCCCCCTTCCTCATCGTCCTCCTGGCCAGCTTTCAATATCCCGGCGAGTTCGGCGGCCTGGCACCCTTGCTGGCCCAGGGCGACAGCCCTGACCATGGCCTCACCTGGGAGAACTATCAGTTCTTCTTCAGTGACACACTCTTCGCCGAGATTTTCCTCAAGTCCTTCCTGGTGGCGGCCCTCTCCACCCTGCTCTGTCTGGTCATGGCCTACCCTGTGGCCTGGTTGATCGCCCGCAGCCCCAAGGGGCGCAGGGACTTGCTGGTACTGCTGGTCATCCTGCCTTTCGCCAGTAATTTCCTGATCCGGGTCTACGCCTGGATGATCATCCTTGGACCTCAGCAGGCCTTGGCCCAGGGGGTGAACTGGGTGCTGTCAGCCCTGGGCCAGGAGCCCGTTAACCTGCTTTTCTCCCCCTTCGCGGTGTTGGTGGGCATGGTGTATGTCCACCTGCCCTTCATGATCCTGCCACTGGCCACCAACCTGGAGAAGCACGACCCTCTATGGCTGGATGCCGCCCGGGACCTGGGGGCCACCTCCTGGCAGCGCTTCTGGCGGGTGACCTGGCCTTTGTCCCTGCCAGGTGTGTTTGCCGGGTCGGCCCTGGTGTTCATCCCGGTCTTGGGCATGTTCGCCATTCCCGACATTCTGGGAGGCACCCGGGACATGCTCATCGGCAATCTGATCAAAGACCAGTTCCTTGGTGTCCGGGATTGGCCCTTTGGCGCCACCCTGTCCATCCTGTTGACCCTGGCAGTGCTGGGGCTGGCAGGCTTGGCCACCTGGGCGGGCAAACCTAGGCGTGGCCATGACTAGACCTTCTCCCTGGCTTCTGCTGGCGGCGGGGCTGGTCTACGCCTTCCTCTACCTCCCCCTGGCCATTGTCGTGGCCTATTCCTTCAACGACTCCCGCCTCAATGCGGAATGGGTGGGCTTCACCCTGGATTGGTACCGGACCCTGTTCAACGATGGGGAGATGCTGCTGGCGGCCCGCAACTCCCTGCTTATCGCTTTCACAGCCAGCCTGAGCGCCACGGTGCTGGGCACCCTGGCGGGCATGGCCATGCATCGTTACCGCTTCCGTTTCCTACCCTTCCTGGTGATCACACCTGTCGCCATGCCGGAAATCCTGCTGGGAGTATCCCTGTTGGTGTTCTTCCTCCAGGCGCTGCACCTCACCCTGGGCATGGTGTCGGTAATCCTGGCCCACATCACCTTCTCCATCGGCTTCGTGGCCATCGTGGTGCGGGTCCGTCTCCATGGCCTGGATGAAAAGATTTTCGAAGCCGCCCGGGACTTGGGGGCCACCCCCTGGCAGACATTCCGATGGGTCACCTTCCCCCTCATCCTGCCGGCCATGGCGGCGGGCATGCTCATGGCCTTTGCCCTGTCCCTGGACGACTTCGTCATCACCTTCTTCACCGCCGGCGTGGGGGTATCCACCCTGCCCTTGCAGATCTACTCCATGATCAAGATCGCCGTGACGCCCGAGGTGAATGCCGTCTCCACCCTGCTCATGCTACTGACCCTGGTGCTGGTGATTGCGGCCTCCCGGCTGGACAAGACCTTCATGAAGGGGGCGGCATGAGCCAGGTGATGCTGGTTCTCTTCCTCTGGTTTACCAGTCTGGCCCAGGCCGCTGACACCCTGTATCTCTACAACTGGAACAACTACATCTCCGACGCGACCATTGCGCGCTTCGAGAAGCAGTGCGGCTGCAAGGTGGTGCAGGACTATTACTCCGACAACGAGGAGATGCTGGCCAAGCTGGCGGCGGGGGCCACGGGCTACGACCTCATCGTGCCCACGGGCAACGCGGTGGAGGCCCTGATCCGCTCCAAGCAGCTGCGGCCCATCGACAAGTCGAAGCTGCCCCACCTGAAGAACATCAAGCCCGAATTCATGAATCGCTTCTTCGACCCGGGCAATCGCTACTCCGTGCCCTACGCCTACACGGTGACCCTCATCGGCTACAACACGGCGCGCATCCAAGCACTGAGCCTGCCCACGAACACCTGGGCCCTGATCTTCGAACCCAGGTACCTGAAGAAGATCAAAGGCCGGGTCACGGTGCTGGATTCCCAACGGGAGCTCATGGCCGCCGCCATGTTGTATCTGGGCTACGACATCAACGATACGGATGAGGCCAAGTGGAAGCAGGCCCGGGACCTGATCCTGCGGGCCAAGCCCTACTGGGCGGCTTTCAATGCCTCTAGTTACATCAAGGAACTGACCCTCGGCAACATCTGGGTGGTACACGGCTATTCCAACGACATCTTCCAAGCCGACGCCGATGCCCAAGCTGCAGGCCGGCCCTTCCGCATCGCCTCGGCCCTGCCCAGGGAAGGCGCAGTCTTGGCCCTGGATTCCATGGTGCTGCACAAGACCGGACGCCATCCCGAACTGGCCCGCCGCTTCATCGATTTCATGCTTGAGGGACAGAACTCGGCTGAACTGACCAACCTCATTGGTTCAGGCAACCCGAACCAGGAAGCCATGCGCTACATCAGCCCGGAAATTGCGGATAATCGCGCCGTGTTCCCTGATGCGTCCGTGATGGCGCACCTGGAGATGATGCGGGACCTGGACCGGAAAAGCCGGCGGGTGTTGAACCGCATCTGGACGGAAATCAAGCTTCGTTGATCCACAAGCAATTGAATTGAAGGACCCGCCCATGCTGCTCGGCTTCGTTTTGCTCTATCTGGTCATTTCCATCGGCATTGGCGTCTATGCCGCCACCAAGGTGCATAACGCCAAGGACTACATCGCCGCCGGGCGCAGCCTTCCTCTCTATATCGTCATGGCCATGGTGTTCGCCACCTGGTTCGGCGC
>QKDJ01000253.1 GCA_003252145.1 Azovibrio restrictus | reverse complement strand
CCACCCGCATCTATGTGAAGTCCCTGCTGGCCCTGATGGCAAAGATGGACGTGAAGGGCATGGCCCACATCACCGGCGGTGGCCTGCTGGAAAACGTGCCCCGCGTACTGCCCGAGAACACCGTGGCCGTGCTGGAAAAGGCTGCCTGGCCCCGTCCCAAGTTGTTCGACTGGATGCAGGCCGAGGGCAATGTGGCCGAGGACGAAATGCACCGGGTCTTCAATTGCGGTATCGGCATGGTGGTGATCGTGGCTGCCGAACAGGCTGAAACCGCTCTGGCCCAACTGCGTAGCACGGGCGAGCAAGCCTGGCAGATCGGCAAGATCGAAGCCCGTCAGGGCGACGAAGCCCAGACCCGGGTTTCCTGAGGTTTTGCGGCACCGCACTTCCTTCCGGTGCTGGTGCCTGGCTCTGGGCCTGGCGGCGCTTACGGGTGCCCAGCCCCTGTGGAGTGCGGAAGGGGTGCGCAGCGGCCCGCGCCTGGTAATGGACCCGGATCTCATGTGGTTGCCTGTGGAGCGGGATCCGGCCCTCAAGGTGGAACCCCTGGTCAAAGGTTCGGTGCTCAAGGGCAAGGCCAGTTATTACGGGGTCAGCGGTCGCTTCCGGGGGCGGCGTACCGCCAATGGGGAGATTTTCGATCCGGAGGAATTCACGGGTGCCAGCAACCGCTTTCCCCTGGGGAGCTGGCTGGCCGTGCGTCGGGTCGGAAGTGAACATTGTGTGGTGGTGTGGGTCAATGACCGTATGCACAGCCGCCACAAAATTCGGGTGGTGGATGTATCCTTGGGCGCGGCCCGGCGCTTGCAGATGCTGAAGGCCGGCCTGGTGGACGTGGAAGTGCGGCAACTGCAGGGGGCACCCGGGGTGGAGCCCGCCATTTGTCTGCAGGCCTTTGAGACGCCGGTGGTTGAGACACCGGCAGGCGAACCCGGTCAGTGAGACATCCAGAACGGCAGAGGACATGAGCACGAATTCAACAGACGGCGCAGGCGTGGCGGGCAAGAGCGGCAGGCGCAACCGGGTTGCCCTGATCGCCCTGGTGGGCGTGCTGGCCCTTTCAGGGCTGGCCTATCTGTTGCAACGTCCTTCGGCTGCGCCCGTACCGGTTCAGTCCGGTACACCTGGAGGCAAGGCCAATACCGCACCCGCTGCTGCGGCTCCGGTTACCGTGGAAGTGGTCCGCCTGCAGGAAGAGAGTTTTCAGGATGAGGCCTCGGCTGTAGGTTCCCTGCGCTCCAATGAATCCGTGATCCTGCGTCCCGAGGTTTCCGGGCGGATTGCCCGTATCCAGTTCAAGGATGGGGAGCAGGTCCGCAGGGGGGCCTTGTTGCTCAGCCTGGATGCGGGCATTCAGGACGCCGAGCTGCAACAGGCCAAGGCCAATCTGGCACTGGCCAAGGCTACCCAGCAGCGCAACGAGGATCTGTTCGGGAAGAAGTTCATCAGCCAGCAGGCCCTGGACAACAGCCGGGCTACCCTCAAGGTACAGGAGGCCGTGGTGGCCCTGGCCGAGGCCAAGCTGGCACAAACCCGCATCCGTGCTCCCTTTGACGGGGTGGTGGGCATTCGTAATGTGAGCCAGGGGGATTACATCAAGGAAGGCCAGGACCTGGTCAATCTGGAGGATATCTCCAGTCTCAAACTGGATTTCCGCCTGCCGGAGGCTTACCTGGGCCGTTTGCAGCCGGGCCTTCCCCTGGAGGTCCATTCCGATGCCCTGGCCGGACAGGATTTCTCCGCCGTGCTGGAAGCCCTGGACCCCCTGGTGGAAGCCAGTGGCCGTTCCATCGCTGCCAGGGCCCGCTTGAGCAATGAGGATGGACGCCTGCGCCCCGGCATGTTCGTGCGGGTGACCCTGCGTTTCGGGGTGCGGGAGCATGTGCTGATGCTGCCTGAAGGTGCCGTGGTCACCGGCGGTTCGCCCCAGGTATTCCGCATTGAGGATGGCAAGGCGAAAATGGTCCCCGTGCGCCTTGGAACTCGCCGGGATGGCCAGGTGGAAGTGATCGAAGGTCTGGCGGCGGGTGATGTGGTGGTGACGGCCGGGCAGCTCAAGCTGCGGGATGGCACCTCGGTCCAGACCCTGGGTGATGTGGGTCCCGGTCGCTAGTTCCCCATGAAAATCTCCGAAACCTGCATCAGCCGCCCGGTCTTTGCCACGGTGCTCTCCCTGGTGGTGATGCTGCTGGGGCTGGTCTCCTACGAGCGGCTGTCCGTGCGGGAATATCCCAAGATCGACGAACCGGTGGTGACGGTAAATACCTCCTACCGGGGGGCTTCGGCGGAGATCATCGAATCCCAGGTGACCAAGCCCCTGGAGGATTCCCTGGCCGGGATCGAAGGGGTGGAGGTCTTGTCCTCCATTTCCCGCTCCGAGAGCAGCCAGATTTCCGTGCGCTTCAAGGTGGAGCGGGACCCGGACTCCGCCGCTTCCGATGTGCGCGACCGGGTTTCCCGGGTTCGCCGCCGCCTGCCGGACGACGTGGATGAGCCGGTCATTGCCAAGGTGGAAGCTGACGCCAGCCCGGTGATCTGGCTGGCCTTTTCTTCGGATCGTCACTCCTCCCTGGAAGTGAGCGATATGGCCAGTCGTATCGTCAAACCCAAACTCCAGACCCTGCCAGGCATGGCCGATGTGCGGGTCTATGGGGAACGGCGCTACGCCATGCGTATCTGGCTGGACCGGGCCCGGCTGGCCGCTCACCAGGTGACCGTGCAGGAGGTGGAGGATGCCCTGCGGCGCCAGAACGTGGAGGTTCCTGCCGGACGTATCGAGAGCCAGCAGCGGGAATTTTCCGTGGTGGCCCGTACCGATCTGCAGGCGCCCAATCAGTTCGCTGCCGTGGTAATCCGCACCGTGGCCGGTTACCCCCTGCGCCTGGGGGATCTGGGGCGGGTGGAGATTGCGGCGGAATCCGAGCGCACCACAGTCCGGTTCAACGGCAAGCCGGCGGTAGCCCTGGGGCTCATCAAGCAATCCACGGCCAATCCTTTGGATCTGGCCCACGCCCTGTGGGAGGAACTACCTCGCATCAAGGCGGAATTGCCCGAAGGCATGACCGTGGATGTGGCCAATGACACCACCGTGTTCATCGACCGCTCCATCGAATCGGTGTTTTCCACCATCCTTGAGGCCATCGTGCTGGTGGTGGCCATCATCTTCTTCTTCCTGCGCAACCTGCGGGCTACCCTGATTCCCCTGGTGACCATTCCCGTGTCCCTGATCGGGGTGTTTACCCTGATGTTGATCATGGGTTTTTCCATCAATACCCTGACCCTGCTGGCCCTGGTGCTGGCTATTGGTCTGGTGGTGGATGACGCCATCGTGGTGCTGGAAAACATCTACCGCCACATCGAAGAGGGCATGCCCAGGAAGGAAGCTGCTTACAAGGGGGCCAAGGAAATCGGGTTTGCCGTGGTGGCCATGACCATCACCCTGGCGGCGGTGTATGCCCCGGTGGCCTTCATGACCGGCAGTACGGGCAAGCTGTTCATCGAGTTCGCCCTGACCCTGGCGGGGGCTGTGCTGGTCTCCGGCTTCGTGGCCCTGACCCTGTCCCCCATGATGTGCTCCCTGCTGCTCAAGCATGAGGAAAAACATGGCCGGGCCTTCGTGGCCATCGAGTCCTTCCTGGAGTGGCTGACCCGGGGTTACAAGGGGGTCTTGAGTCTGGCCTTGAACCGGCGCTGGGTGGTGATGCTGGCCTTCGTGGCCGTGGCCGCCACCAGTGGCATTCTGTTCAAGCAACTGAAGTCGGAACTGGCGCCCATTGAAGACCGAGGCCGGGTGGTGGGCAGTTTCTCCGGACCCGAGGGAGCTACCCTGGGTTACATGGATACCTACGCCCGCCAGCTGGAGGCCATCTACGCCAGTACCGGGTATGTGGAGCGCTACTTCGTGGTGTCCGGCAACCCCACCGTGAGCCAGGGTATTTCCTTCATCGGCATGGTGGATTGGAAGGATAGGCCCCTGAATACCCAGAAGGTGGCCCAGGAGCTCCGCCCTCGCTTTGCGGCCATTCCCGGGGTGCTGGCTTTCCCCGTGCTGCCCCCGCCCCTGGGGCGCAGTGTGCGGGAGCGGCCCGTGAATTTCCTCATCATCAGCAGTGCGTCTTATGAGGAAATCCAGGCGGTGACCGAGGAATTCCTCAACGAGGTCCGCAAGAATCCGGGACTCACCAATCGGGATACGGACTTGAAGCTCAACAAGCCTGAGCTTTCCGTACAGGTGAACCGGGAACGGGCCGCGGACCTGGGGGT
>QKDJ01000066.1 GCA_003252145.1 Azovibrio restrictus | reverse complement strand
GTCGGGAGGGAATGACCTTGCCATTGCCCCGGGTCACCTCATCCACCCGGGCCAGAGCGGCCCAGACCAAGAAGATCAGGATCACCCAACCCAGGGCGCGAATAAGGACCCGAGCCCGCAAGGGCTCCTGATTAAGGATGGCCGCTTCCCCATCACGAGCGAAGTTCAGGGCGGGCTCTTCAGCTTCGGGCAGCTTGCCCAGCATTTTTTCCAGCAGGGGATCCAGCCCTTTACGCACGGGAGCAAGCACACGCCCGAAAAAGGCTATCAGTCGTTCAAAACGAGCAAGCATCAAGCAGCCCTCCCAACCCGACCACTTTGCAGGGCCTGGATCACCTGATCTCGAGGCCCATCGGCCACCACGCGACCATCGTCAATCACGATGATCCGGTCGGCCAGCTCCAGCAGACTATTGCGATGGGTCACCACGATTACCGTTTTGTGGGCTGCATGCTCCCGCAGGCGTTGCTTGAAAGCATGTTCCGTGGAGTGGTCCATGGCGCTGGTGGGCTCATCCATGAGCAGGATGGGTGGGTCCATGAGCATGGCCCGGGCAATAGCCACTTCCTGACGCTGACCACCGGACAGGGACTCGCCCCGCTCTCCGATCAGCATGTCGAAGCCCTGGGGGTGGCGATTCACGAACTCGGAAAGGCCTGCCACATTGGCAGCCGACAGGATGCAGCTATCGTCCGCGAAAGGAGCACCCATCGCGATGTTTTCCCGCAGGGAGCCATAGAACAACACCACATCCTGGGAAACATAACCCACGTTGCGACGCAGGTCGGCCGGGTCCAGCTGGCGCAGGTCGATGCCGTCAATGGAAACCGCTCCTGCCGTGGGCTGATAGAGACCCAGCAACAGTTTCTGCAAGGTGGTTTTGCCGGAACCGACCCGGCCAATGATGACCACCTTCTCCCCTGCCTTGATACGGAAGTTGAGACCTTTCAGTGCAGCTACCTGCTGCCCCGGATAGCAGAACTCCACGTCGTGGAACTCAATGTCCCCCTTGAGCTCGGGACGGTGGACAAAGCTGGCTTCCTGAGGACGCTCCACCGGCTTCTTCATGATCTCGTTCAGGGACTCCAGGGCTGTCCTGGCTCCCTGGTATTGCATCATCAAACCCACCAGTTGCCCCAGGGGCGCCACGGCCCGACCGGACAACATGGTGCAGGCAATCAAGCCCCCCATGCTCAGCATACGCTCGCTGATGAGATAGACCCCGATGATGATCACCACCACATTCACCAGCTGCTGCATTTCCATGGCGCCATTGGTCACCGTGGCCGACAGCAGGCGGGTCTTGCGGCCCACGTGGCTGAGGAAAGCCGAGCTTTTCTCGAAGCGGGACTGCATGACCCCCTCAGCCCCCTGGGTCTTGATGGTTTCCAGGGCCGTCAGGCTCTCCACCAGGGTGGCATTACGCAGCGCACCGGCCCGATAGGAGGTTTCCGAAAGGGCATGCATGCGGTGCTGAATCACGTAGGCGTAGATTCCCAGCACTACGGCAGCGACCAGCACGGGGAAGATCAGGGGCCAGGAAATGAAGGCGATGACCAACAGGAACAGCAGGGCAAAGGGCAAATCAATCAAGGCCGTCATGGTGGCCGAGGTAATGAAATCCCGTACCGACTCGAAGGAGCGCAGGTTGGAGGCAAAGGCTCCCACGGCCTGAGGCTTGGCTTCCATGCGTAGCCCCAGCACCCGCTCCATGATGGTGGAGGTCAAACGCAGATCCACCCGGGCACTGGCCATATCGATGAAATGGCTACGCAGAAGTCTCAAGGTGAAATCCAGCACCACCACCAGCATCACACCAATGGCCAGCACCCAGAGGGTTTCCTTGGCGCTATTGGGCACGACCCGGTCATAGACGTTCATGGAAAAGAGCGGCATGACCAGGGCAAACAGGTTGATCAGGAACGCGGCCCAGAGCACATCCTTATATAGGGACCACTGCTCGCCCATGGCGCCCCAGAACCAGTGCCGCTGAGGCAGGTTGCCCACTTCCGGCGTACGCTGATCGAAACGAAAATGGGGGCGGGTATAGATGGCGACCCCCTGGTAGCGAGCCTCCAGCTCTTCCAGGGAAAGACTCACGCCCCCCTGCCCGGTTTCCGGAAACAGTACATTGGCCTGCCCCGCCTCATCCCGGGACAGCAATACACAGGCGGAATCGTCCTTCAGCAACAGGACGACCGGCAGCAAGGCCTCGTCAATGCGTGCCAGGGGACGACGGACCACCCGACTGGCCAAACCGGCGCGAGCGGCAGCGCGATCAAACAGGCTGGGGCTCAAACCCTCCTTGCCTACGGGCAGACCGGCCACCAAGGCTGCCCTGGTATTGGGGCGACCATGAATTCGTGCAACTTCCACCAGACAATCCAGCAGCGGGTCAAAATGCAACAAATCTTCCCGCACTTTGCCCCCCACCTCCCCGGAGGGGGCTCCCTGCGTGTCACTCATAACGCACTTTCTTTTTTGTGATTTTTAGATTCTAACGCCCGAACTTAGACCAAAGTACTAACTCACTCCTCACATCCGCTCACAATATCAAGGGAACAATCATTAAAGCCACGATATTGATGATTTTGATGAGTGGGTTGATGGCGGGGCCTGCCGTATCTTTGTACGGATCGCCTACCGTATCTCCGGTAACGGCCGCCTTGTGGGAATCTGAACCCTTGCCCCCGTGATGACCCTCTTCAATATGTTTTTTGGCGTTATCCCAAGCCCCTCCGCCGGTGGTCATGGAAATGGCCACAAACAGACCGGTGATGATGGCTCCCATGAGCATGCCCCCCAAAGCCTTGGGGCCCAGCAGGATGCCCACCAGCAAGGGCATGAGCACGGGCAATAGGGAAGGCACCACCATTTCCTTGATAGCCGCCTGAGTCAGCAGATCCACCGCCCGGGAATAGTCGGGCTTTGCCGTGCCTTCCATGATCCCTATCACTTCCCGGAATTGGCGCCGCACCTCCTCAACCACCGCACCAGCGGCCCGCCCCACGGCCTCCATGGCCATGGCGGCAAACAGATAGGGCACCAGCCCACCGATAAAGAGCCCGATGATCACCATGTGATCGGACAGATCAAAGGCCAATCGTTGCCCCGCCGACTCCAGGGCATGGGTGTAATCGGCAAACAGCACCAGGGCGGCCAGCCCGGCGGAGCCAATGGCATAACCCTTGGTCACGGCCTTGGTGGTGTTGCCCACTGCATCCAGGGGGTCCGTCACCGCACGGACGGAGTCCGGCAGTTCCGCCATTTCGGCAATACCCCCCGCGTTATCGGTAATGGGGCCATAGGCATCCAGGGCCACCACGATGCCGGTCATGGAGAGCATGGCCGTGGCGGCAATGGCAATGCCGTAGAGCCCCGCCAGATCGTGGGCCACCAAAATGGACAGGCAGACACAGAGAACCGGCATGGCCGTGGATTTCATGGACACTCCCAGGCCAGCGATGATGTTGGTGGCGTGTCCCGTTTGGGATGCCGAGGCCACATGCTGCACCGGCCCGTAGTTGGTGCCGGTGTAGTACTCGGTGATCCACACCAGGGCCGCCGTCAGCATCAGCCCCACCAGGGCTGCACCAAAGATGGAGGCGGAGGCGATCAGACTGCCATCCGGCAGATTTATCCCTGCGCCCAGTAGCCAGGTGGTCAGGGGATAACAGGCCAGAGCGGCCAAACCACCGGCCACGGCCAAGCCTCGATACAGGGCCCCCATGATGCTGCCCCCCTCCTTGGCTTGCACAAAAAAGCAGCCCACCACCGACGCCAGGATGGAAACGCCTCCAAGGGCCAAGGGATAGACCACCAAGGCATCCCCTGCGTCAGGCATACCCTTCAGCATCAAGGCCCCCAATACCATGGTGGCCACCACCGTCACCGCGTAGGTTTCAAACAGGTCTGCCGCCATGCCGGCGCAATCCCCCACGTTGTCCCCCACGTTATCGGCGATCACGGCCGGGTTGCGGGGATCATCCTCGGGAATGCCTGCCTCCACCTTGCCCACCAGGTCTGCCCCCACGTCGGCCCCCTTGGTGAAAAGGCCGCCTCCCAGCCGGGCGAAAATGGAAATGAGCGAGCCCCCAAAGGCAAAGCCCACCAGAGGTTCCAGCACATGATGCAGGGCCATGCCCGGCTCGGCCCAGGTACGCAGCACCCCGTAGTAGCCTGCCACGCCCAGTAGCCCCAGCCCCACTACCAACATGCCGGTGATGGCGCCGCCTCGGAACGCCACGTTCAAGGCTGCCGCCAGTCCGGCCCTAGCGGCCTCG
>QKDJ01000067.1 GCA_003252145.1 Azovibrio restrictus | reverse complement strand
ATTTCGTGCCCCCCAAGGGGACGGATGTGCTGGGGGAGTGATACCCCCCTCTGGTATCAGGGCTTCACGTTAGAATCTGTCCAACGCCCTCTTCGGAATCCCTGATGCAGCCCGGTATCTATTTGCCTTCACCCCAGGACGACGCACTGCATCAAGTCCTGTCCGCATGGCCAGCTGATAGCCATGTTCTGGCCTTTGTACCCGAAGCTGATACGGCTCTGGTGTCGGTGCTGCAAGCCCTGTGCGGGCAATTGGGCCTGAGTCTGGCTCGGGCCGTGTTCCCGGAGCTGGTGGCGGGGCCTGAAACCCACAAGCAGGGCCTGATTCTGATCCCCCTCTCCGGGCCGGTACCCCTATTGATTGGCGAGGTTTCCCAAGCCGATGCCCCCACCCGGGTGGCCGGGCAACTGGGTGATTACGTGGAAACCCAGTTGGCGGACAATCAGGAAGCTGCCCTGTTCACCATCTTTGATGCCCTGGTGCCCAATATAGCCAGTCACCTGGATGCCTGGTATCTGGTGTTGGCGGACCGGGTGCATTACGTGGGGGTTAACGGGGGAAGCGAGCGTTTTGTCAGTATTCCCTGCCTGTTCGATAACCAGAATTTCATTGCCGATGGGCTGCTGGCCCTGCTGCTGATCGAGCATCCGGGCGGTTACCTGGAGCATGGCTACGCCATTCCCGAAACCGGGATGACAGCCTCCTCGGCCGACGGCAATCGCATCGTGCAGATCGACTGGCGCCCGGCTCTTGATGTGTATCGGGAAATGATGCAAAGCCAGTACGGGGTCGCCATTGATGCAGACAATTTCTACAGCTACGCCGTTCATTTTCCCTTCGGTATCCTGAGGGCGGACGGGGAGGTGCTGGTGCGTATTCCCGTGGCCCTGGATGAGCAGGGGGGCATCATCTGCGTGGGGGAAATTCCCGCCCATTCCCTGCTGACCTTGCTTGATGCACGGGCCAGTATCGATACAGCCTGCGGTCATCTGCTGCAGGATATGAGCCGTAATGGCCTCGGCGACGCACACATGCCCATGCTGGCCTTCTACTGCGCCGGGCGCCGCATGCACATGGGCGAGGCCGGTGTCCGTCAGGAACTGGGCCAGTTGCAGGCTGAGCGTCCCCAACTTCTAGGCGCCCTCTCCTTGGGCGAAGTGGGGGCTTCCCGCAGTGGGGGCTATCCCCTGTTTCACAATGCCACCCTGGTGGGGCTGCCATGGCACCGGGACTGAATCAGCAACAGGCCCTGGTCATCCTTTATGACCTGGCCCAGACCATCGGTAGCGAGCTGCACATCAAGCCCCTGCTGACCCGTACCTTGCAACGCTTCATGTATCACACGGGCTTTCCCGTGGGCTTGCTCTTCTCCAACCTGGAGGCGGCGGAGGAGGGCCGGGTTTCAGCCTGTCTGGAACTGGCCATCGGCGATTACGCCCTGGCCCGCCGTCAGGGGGAAAGCGCCCAGTGGCCCGAGGCAATCCTGTGCGGTCCCGCATGGCAGGCGGAAATTCCCGAAGCTCTGGCCCCACTGCCGACCCGGAAACCCCAGCGGGTCGTTCTGCGGCTGCCCGTGGAAAACTATGGCGTCATCTTGCTCCTGGAGCAGGAGGCGCCGGATACCTCTCTCTCCTTGCCGGATCTGTTCCAGCCGGTACTGGCCCAATTGAGCACCACCTTGACCCTGTGTCAGGCCTATGCTCAGGAAGTGCAGCGGAAGGTGGAGCAGGAGGCCTACTACAACCCCCACACGGGCTTGCCCAACGGGGTGCTGTTCATGAATACCCTGCGTCAGGCGGTGGAGCGGGCTCGGCAGAATCACGCCTGGCTGGCGGTCGTGCAGCTCAATGTGGATGACTTCCGTCGCTTCAATGAGGAACTGGGGGAAACCGGGGGCGACGATATCCTGCTGGCTCTGGCACGCACCATGGGGCAGCAGTTGTTGCCTGGGGAAATGCTGGCCCATTTGTCCGGAGACGAATTTGCCCTGTTACTTCCGGAGTTGCATGGATGGGAGGATGTGGATGAGCGCATCGTGCGCATCCTGCAAAGCAGTTCGACGCCTCTGGAGTGGGAGGGTCGGAACATTGAACTGAGTTTCAGTGCCGGCATTTCCGTACTGCCTGCCGATGCGGAGGACGCCGATACCCTGGCCCGCCATGCGGCCCAGGCCATGAATCAGGCCAAGCAGGAAAGCCGGGGCAGCTTCCGCCTGTTCGATGTGGAGCAGAACCGCCGCACGGTGGTGCGTCGGCAGCTGCTCAAACGTCTGGAGCAGGCCCTGGCCCATGGGGAATTCCGCCTTTTCTACCAGCCCAAGGTGGATATGCCTTCGGGCCGGGTCATGGGTTTTGAAGCCCTGTTGCGCTGGTTCCCTCCCGATCGCCCCATGGTGCCTCCGGGAGAGTTTCTGCCCATGGTGGAAAACACGCCCTTCGTGGTGCCCCTGGGGGAATGGGTGATGCGCGAGGCCTTGACCCAGGCGGTGGCCTGGTCGAAACAAGGGCTGGAAACCTGTATCAGCGTCAATATCTCCGGCCGCCATTTGCAAATGCCCGATTTCGGTGACCGGGTGCGCCAGGCCCTGGCCGATGTGGAGGGGGCCAAGGCCTCCCAGCTGGAAATCGAAATTCTCGAAACCTCCGTATTCGAAAACTACGGGCAGATTCGAAGGGCCATGGATGAATGTGCAGAACTGGGCATCCTGTTCGCGCTGGATGATTTCGGCACCGGTTATTCCTCCCTGGCGTACCTGCACCAATTACCGGCCACCACTATCAAGATCGACCAGATGTTCGTGCGCAACCTGTTCCAGCAACAGCAGGACATCGCCATCATCCGTGCCGTAGTGCAAATTGCCCGGGTGTTTGGCCGCGATCTGGTAGCTGAAGGGGTGGAGGAACCGGAGCACGCTACCCTGCTGGCCAGCATGGGCTGCCGCTGTGGCCAGGGTTATGGCATTGGCCGTCCCATGCCAGCCGAGGCCGTATTACCCTGGTTCCGCAGCTACCATCCCTTGCCCCAGTGGCGGCATGCCGCCACCGTGCAATGGCATCCTGCCTTGTATGAGTTGCTCCGTCTGTGTTGCAAGCATCGCCAATGGCGCCGGGATCTGGATCAAGGCCAGGGGAGCGACGCCGATACCGTCTGGCCGCCTGTCTTTGAGCATTGCGAATTGTCGGAGACGAGAGGCCTGCCGGGAGATGGCCGACTCTGGCGTCAGGCCCAGGAACAGCAAGAGCGACTGGAAGCCCTGTTGGCCCAGTTGCGGGCCTGTCGGGATGAGCCTGACGCCCGGGATCAGGTGCTGAAAACCCTGGTGACTGCATCCACTCAGCTGGGGGCAAGCCTGGATGCCTTGTTCCTTTCCCTGCCTGCTTCTGGAGATTGATGTCATGAAGGACAGCCTGTTGCTCCTCAGCGAATTCATGGGGCGTTTTCTGGAATTCTTCTGGCGCCACGAACAACCCTACGTGATCGCCATGGCCCTGGCCCTGGTCCTGGTGGTGGCTCGGGTGCTGCCCAAGGAGCGTTACACCTTGCGCCAGACCATGGTGTTCTTCTTCCTGTGCCTGGCTGGGCAGGCGGGAGCCGGGTTGATGCACGGCATGGGCTGGACCCCGGTGGCCGAAGGGCTGCTGGAGGTGGCCATCGTGGGATCGGGCATGGCCATCATCCGTCTGGCGGGCATGGTGCTGTTCCGGGTGCTGATGCCGGCCCTGCGTTATTCAGCCCCACGCATTCTCGAAGACATCACCGTCATCCTGGCCTATTTCGTATGGGGAGCCATCCGCCTCCGTTATGCGGGTATGGATCTCTCGGGCATTGTGGCCACCTCGGCGGTCATGACGGCGGTCATCGCCTTTTCCATGCAGGACACCCTGGGCAACATCCTGGGGGGCTTGGCCATCCATCTGGATCATTCCGTGGAAATCGGGGACTGGGTGGTCATGGAAGGAGTTTCCGGTCAGGTGACGGACATCCGCTGGCGTTACACCAAGGTCATCACCCGTAACGGGGAAATCGTGGTGATGCCCAATAGCGTGCTCATGAAGAACCGCTTCAATGTCATTGGCTCCCGGGGGGGCGAATACAGCTGGCGGCGCTGGATCTGGTTTGGCGTGGATTACCGCTGGCCCCCCGGGCAGGTGATCGAAGCGGTGGAAAAGGCCGTGCGTCAGGCTGATATTGCCCGGGTGGCGGCAGCACCCGCACCCCAATGCGTGCTCATGGAATTTGCTCCCGGCTATGGCAAGTACGCCCTGCGCTACTGGCTCACGGACCCCCAGG
>QKDJ01000074.1 GCA_003252145.1 Azovibrio restrictus | reverse complement strand
ACCGAACAGTTTGAGCAGGGGATTGCCCCCTGGTTGGATACCTTCCGCCTGGATCATCCCCAAACTCCCTTCATGCAGGCCAAGGGGGTTCAGGCCAAGGAGCCTACCGGCATGGACAAGCTGCTGGCGGGGCTGACGGGGGCCACCAACTGTGTGTTTGTCAACGAGCCGGGGTTGGCGGATGCACTGTGTGGAGGCTGTGCAGCCATTGCCCTGTTCAACCAGGCCAACAATGCCCCCAGTTTTGGTGGCGGCTTCAAGAGTGGTTTGCGGGGTGGATCTCCGGTGACCACTCTGCTACAGGGTGAATGCCTGCGGACCACTGTCTGGCTCAACGCGTTGACTGAGGCGACTCTGGATCAGGTTTTGCCTGATTGGCGTCGGCTCAAGGAGCAGAAGCCAACTTGGCAGACGCCTATCAAGGCAGGCGAAGAGGTTTCCGCGGCAAACATTGGTCTGTTGCGAGGTTTGTTCTGGCAGCCGGATCATATCGAGCTTTGCTCCCCGATTGGTACGGGTGTTTGTCAGGGGTGTGGCAGTCATTCCGCTGTGCGCTATACCGGGTTTCTCAAAGCAAAGTTCAGTTTCAATGTGCAAGGATTGTGGCCCCATCCCCATTCACCCCGCTTGCTGATCACCAAGAAAGGTTCGGTCGAGCAAAAGTTTCTGGCTTTTACCACAGAGGCCCCCGCCTGGACCCAGCTTGGACGCATCGTGGTCGAACAAGAGCAAAACGAGGGCAAAGAGGGTCACAGACCTGCCCAGGTACTGCGACAGGCTCAACAAATGTTTGCCGCCCAGCCCCAGCTGTTATCCCGGCTACGTCTCATCATCGGGGGTTATCGCAATAACCAGGCATCGGTATTGGAGCGGCACCACGAGGTACTGGAGTTCAGGCAAGGGTGGTATAGCAACCCCAAGGTGGTCATGGAACTGGTGAATCTGGGGTTGGAATACAAGACAGCACTGCGCAAAGCCTTGTTCATGTTTGCTCAAGGGATCAAAAACAGTGAGGTCAAAGGCGCCGGGGTGGGCGTCCAGGAGGTAGCGGAGCCAAGATTTTTCAGTCACAGCGAGCCCATGATGCTCAATGCGTTGGCCAACCTGGATTTTTCCGATCCCTTGCCCACCAAGCTGGCGCTGGGGGCGGCCCTCAACCGACTTTGCCGACAACTGTTTAGTGAGGTTACGGCCCCCTATGGCCACCACCCCAAACTGATCAAGGTCCTGGCCATCGCCAGGCGCACTCTGGATAAGCATCTTTCCGTATTGAAGCAAGGAGCACAGGATGGAGACTAAACCGGACTGGGGAGCGTTATTGAGTGCCTGGAGGCAGTTGGATAATGGGCCAAAGGCCCAGATGCGCCGGGTTGGCAAACCGGATGAATTGCTTGAACTGCCGGCCTTCTATCGGCTGGTGGGGCCACTGGGCTGGCCGGAGGCCAACGAGTGGCAACGTCGTGGCTGGTTACGGCTGGTGTTTTGCCTGAGCGCGGCTAATCCGGCGTTTAATGATACCGGCGAAAAAATATCACTGGGGGAGGGGCTGGCCCAAGGCGGAAAGATCAGCGAACGGCGCTTGTTCCAACTTATTCGTGCCGACTGGCCCCAGGACATGGTGCAGCTGAGGCGCCTGCTGATCCATGTCACCCCCACCCTGAATTGGTCGTTGTTCGCCGACCAGCTCTGGCGCTGGCAATCACGGGATCGCCAGCGTTTGCTTGAAGATTTCGTTCTTGCCTCACCTACCAAACCGCTTAAGGGAGCACGCGCATGACTGCCAACTTCATCAACTTTCACATTTTGATCTCACACAGCCCCTCCTGTTTGAACCGGGACGATATGAACATGCAAAAGGATGCTGTGTTCGGTGGTAAACGCCGGGTGCGGATTTCCAGTCAGAGCCTGAAGCGGTCCATTCGCAAAAGTGATTATTACGCAGCCCATTTGGGTGCGGCCTCCATACGAACTAAGAACCTGACCAAGTTGCACGACGAGTTACAGGCTGAGTTAGCGGATCGCTTTGCTCCTGAGCTGATCACAAAGACCCTTGCTCTCTTATCAGCCAAAGAGGTTGGTGGTACCGAGAAGATCGAGGGTGACGCCGTAGCGCCCTGGGTAATTGGCGAGGTGGCTTGGTTCTGTGATCAAATCGCACAGGCTGAGGCGGAGGGTCTGGACGATAAGAAATTGGTCAAGGCACTCAAGGATCAAATTGGGGCTATGCGAAAAGCCCTGGATGCGGGGGTTGATGTTGCCTTGAGTGGCCGGATGGCGACCAGTGGTCTTATGAGTGAAATGGGTAAAGTCGACGGAGCCCTCTCTGTAGCACATGCCATCACTACCCATGTTGTTGATTCGGATATCGATTGGTTTACTGCGGTGGATGATCTCCAGGAGTTGGGATCTGGTCACCTGGACACCCAAGAGTTCTCTTCCGGCGTCTTTTACCGTTACGCCAGCTTGAACCTGGCCCAATTACAGGAAAACCTGGGGGGCGCGGACAGGAACCGGGTATTGGATATGGCTGCCCATCTGGCCTATTTGCTGGCGACCGAAATACCCAATGCCAAACAGCACAGTTTTGCCGCATTCAACCCGGCCGATCTGGTGATGGTCAGTTTCTCCGATCTGCCGATTTCCCTGGCTAATGCCTTTGAGGCGCCCATCAAGGCTGACAACGCAGGTGGTTTTCGCATTCCGTCGATCAACAGTCTGAACAGTTACTGGCAGAAAGTGCATACCGGTTACGGACTCAGCGAGCGCGTAGCCCAATATCAATTGACCGATCTTCCCATCCCGGAAGGGGTTGCGTCGAAGGCAACCATGGCGGAGTTGCTGGCCTGGATCCGCAGCGATGGAGCGGAGCATGACTGACTATCTCATCCTCAAACTGCATGGCCCCATGCAGGCCTGGGGACAAGCGACTTTTGAGGGCCGACGCCCTACGGCTCCCTTTCCTGGGCGCAGTGGCTTGCTTGGCCTGGTGGGGGCCTGTCTGGGGCTCCGACGAGAGGACGGAACCAGATTGCAGGCTCTCTCCGACAGCGTCCGCTTCGCCGTTCGGTGTGACACCCATACACCCATGGGCAAGCCGGCCCGTGTCGTGAAGATCACCGACTACCATACGGTGAAGGATGCTCGCGAGTCATATCAGGGATTGAAAAGCCACGAAACCATCCAAACCTGGCGTGACTACCTTTGCGATGCGGCGTTCACCGTGGCTGTCTGGACCCGTCCAGGAAGTGATTTTTTACTCTCTGAGCTTGGTAAATCGGTCAGGGCTCCTCGCTTTACGCCTTTTCTTGGCCGGCGCAGTTGTCCGTTAAGCCGCCCCTTGTTTGAAACTGAGCTGCAGGCGGACAATCCATTGGCGGCGCTGGAGCAGATCCCGCCTGGCAATGGGGTGATCTACAGCGAACAGTCAGTTACGGGAAAGGAGCGAATATTCCGGGTCCGGGATGAACCCATCATCAATCTGCCGCGACAATTTGCATCCCATGAGTGGTTCATATTGCAAGGGGAGGCTGGCTATGTACCTGAGTAAGGTGTTTATCGAGTGGCAATGGGCAAAGGATACTTACCAGCTGCATAAGGCACTTTGGCTGCTGTTTCCTGCACAGCCGGAGGCAGAGCGCCATTTCCTGTTCCGGGTGGAGCGTCTGCAAGCCGGGCGTGGAGCCGAACTGTTGTTGCTGTCTGCATCGAACCCTGTTTCTTGTTCCGCTGCACAGGTGATGGTCAGCAAGCCCCATCACATTGTGATACCGGAAGCGACGCCGCTGCGTTTTCGATTGCGAGCCAATCCGGTCAAGACCATCAAGGATGCAAGGGAGCGGCGCAATGGCAAGGGCGAGGTGAAAAGTTGCCGAGTGCCCCTGATTGCCGAGGAACAACAACGACAGTGGCTGGAGCGCAAGCTTGGCGGCATGGCCGAGCTTCATGTGGTGCAGGTGACACCGGAGCGCCCCCTCTATTTTCGCAAACAGGATAAACCGTCGCGCCAGAGCATGGCCGGCAAGATCCAGCCTGTCTTGTTTGAGGGCGTCCTGACGATTCAGGATGCGCCGAAATTCAGCGACCTGCTGGTGCAGGGGGTCGGGCCGGCCAAAAGCCTGGGATGTGGCCTGTTGAGCTTGGCCCGGGCATAGCCAGACAGCTTGGGAGGTTCCCCATGTCCTACGTCCCCCTCAACCCCATTCCCATGAAGGATCGGGTTTCCCTGGTGTTTCTTCAGTACGGCCAGCTGGATGTGATTGATGGTGCCTTCGTGCTGGTGGATCAAAATGGCGTCCG
>QKDJ01000104.1 GCA_003252145.1 Azovibrio restrictus | reverse complement strand
GGAATCCCCTCTTTTTCGTACAGGGGCGGCTCCATGGGGAACAGGGCCAGCACCCGGTTTACGGCCTTGGCAATCTTGTGGATGCGTTTGCCCCGCCAAGCCCAGATGGAGGGGCTGACGTAATGGATGGTACGGATGCCCTTGGCCTTCAGGTCGATTTCCAGGCCCAGGTTGAAATCCGGCGCATCCACTCCGATGAACAGGTCGGGCGGCTCGGCCAGCAAGCGCTGTCGAAGTTGGCTGCGGATACCGGCAATTTCCCGGTAACGCTTCAGGACCTCCACATAGCCCATGACCGCCAGCTTTTCCATGGGCCACCAGGCGTCAAAGCCCTGGGCCTGCATGCGCGGCCCGCCGATGCCCATGAAACTGGCGTCAGGAAGGCGGGCCTTGAGGGCGGCAATCAGGTGGCTGGCAAGCAGGTCTCCGGATGCTTCGCCCGCCACGATGGCGATGCGAAACTTCCGGCTCATCGGATGATGCCGCGCTTGGAAAGATTGAGGAATTCCACGAAGCGCTCCACGTCAGGCTGCTCCTTGGCCATTTCCTCCAGCTTCACCTTGGCCTCTTCCAGCATCAGGCCGGATTTGTAGAGGGTGCGGTAAGCCCGCTTCAGGGCCGTGATGGAGTCTGCCGTGAAACCACGACGCTTCAGCCCCTCCACATTGATGCCGTAGGGCGAAGCTGTATTGCCGGCAGCCATCAGGTAAGGCGGCACATCCTGCAGAATCACGGTACCCACGGCCGTCATCACATGGGAACCCACACGGCAGAACTGATGCACTCCGGTATAGCCCCCCAGAATGGCCCAGTCATCCACATGCACGTGCCCAGCCAGTTGCGCATTGTTGGCAAAGGTGGTGTGGTTGCCCACGTGGCAATCATGGGCGATATGCACATAGGCCATGATCCAGTTGTCGTTGCCGATACGGGTTACACCGGCATCCTGGACCGTGCCCAGGTTGAAAGTGCAGAACTCGCGAATAGTATTGCGATCACCAATTTCCAGGCGGGTCGGCTCGTCGGCGTACTTCTTGTCCTGGGGCACTTCCCCCAGAGAGGAAAACTGGAAAATCCGGTTTTCCCGACCAATGCGGGTATGTCCGTTGATGACCACGTGGGGGCCGATGACCGTATGGTCACCAATTTCCACATGCTCACCAATAATGGAATAGGGACCAATCTCCACCCCCTCGCCAATGCGAGCGCCCGGGTGAATGATGGCTGAAGGATGAATGCGATTACTCACTTGGCACTCACTTGGCAATATCCCGCTTGGCGCACATGAGATTGGCTTCAGCCGCCACTTCGCCATCCACCTTGGCAACAGCCTTGTACTTCCAGATGCCGCGCATCTGGCGCTCGATTTCCACGTGCAGATGCAGCTGATCGCCAGGCATGACCGGCTTCTTGAAGCGGGCATTGTCGATACCCACGAAGTAGAAGACGGAATCATCGCTGGGCATTTCACCCATGGTCTTGAAGGACAGGATGCCAGCAGCCTGGGCCAGAGCTTCCATGATCAACACCCCGGGCATCACCGGATGATGGGGGAAGTGCCCCTGGAAGAAGGGCTCGTTGATGGTCACATTCTTGTAGGCGTGGATGGACTTGCCAGCCTCCACTTCCAGCACCCGGTCCACCAACAGGAAGGGATAGCGATGGGGCAGATGGGCGAGAATTTGATGAATATCCATGAATCAGCTCTTTGTCTCTAGTTCTTGAAGTTTCTTTTCCAGCTCGCTCACCCGTTGGGCCAATTGTCCCAAATGTTTGAGCTGAGCCGCGTTATGCAGCCATTTTTCGTGACTATCCAGGGGATACAAGGCCGTGTATTTCCCCCCTTTGGTGATGTTCTTCATCACCATGGTACCGGGAGAAATCTCGGTTCCCGGCGCAATTTCCAGATGCCCCAGGATCATGGCAGCCCCCCCCAGGGCACAGTGATGGCCAATGCGGGTGCTACCGGCGATGCCGACACATCCGGCAATAACCGTATGCTCACCGATGACGCAGTTATGGCCAATCTGGATCTGGTTATCCAGCTTGCAGCCATCTCCAATCTGGGTATCTTCCAGGGCGCCCCGGTCAATGCTGGTATTGGCACCGATTTCCACATCGTCACCAATTACCACTCCGCCGATCTGGGGAATTTTCAACCATTGACCCGCTTCCGGCGCAAAACCAAAACCATCGGCACCAATCACGGCCCCGGAATGAATAATGGCCCGCTCACCAACGTGACACCCGGGATAAATCACCGCGCCACTATGAATGATGCTGTCAGCACCAATAAACACTCCCGCGCCAATGGAAACATTGGCACGAATTTCCACCCCTTCACCCAGCGTGACACCGGGGCCAATCCAGGCTCCAGGCCCTACGTGGCAGGAAGCAGGAATTTCCGACTCCACCACAGCCTGGGCATGAACACCAGCACCCAATCGCTGCACGGGATTCAGCAAGGCAGCTACTCGTGCATAGTAAACGTAGGGTTTGGGCGTCAGGATGGTCGCACAGGGAGCATCATCAGCCAGATCTGGCGTCAGGATTACTGCACTAGCCTGAGTCTCGGCAAGGTGCTTACGGTATTTGGGATTGGCCAGGAAGGCGATCTGCCCTTCCCGGGCCCCCTGAAGAGTATTCACCTGGGCGATGGGAAGATCGACATCTCCCCTCACCTCGCCGCCCAGGCGGTCCACAATGGCCGCGAGCGTCCACACCACTCCGCTCGCGCCCTTTGGCATTACTTGCCGTCCGACAGAGCCTTCACCACCTTGTCGGTGATGTCCAGACGGGGGTTCACCCAAACCACGTCCTGCAGGATCAGGTCAAACTTTTCGCTGTCAGCAATCTGCTTGATGGCCTTGTTGGCCTTCTCGATGATGGCTGCGTTAGCTTCGTTCTGACGCAGATTCAAATCTTCACGGAATTCCCGTTGCTTGCGCTGGAACTCACGGGACAGATCGGCGAACTCACGCTCCTTGTTACGCCGCTCACTTTCCGACATGGTCACGGCATTCTTTTCCATGTTTTCCTGCATGCCTTGCAATTGCTTGGCCATGCGTTGCAGGTCCTGGTCCCGCTTGGAAAACTCGGTTTCGATTTCCTTGGCTGCCTTGATGGCAGAAGGTGCGTTACGGAAGATACGCTGGGTATCCACGTACCCGACTTTCAGTTCAGCATGTGCAACCGGAGCGGCCAGGGTAGCGATAGCACAAAGACTGGCTGCAACAACGGACTTGGTCTTCAACATTGTTCTCCTACATCAAAAAGTGGAACCCAGCTGGAACTGGAAGGCTTCCGTATCATCACCGGATTTCTTGTTCAAAGGTGCTGCAATACTGAACTTCAAGGGCCCCATGGGACTGACCCAGGCCAGTGAAAGGCCGGTAGAGGCACGAAGCGCATTAGTTTGAACCTTTTCACCTGGGCCAAAGGCGTTCCCCATATCAAAGAACCAGCCCATACGCAAGGTTTTATCATATCCAGGCAAACCCCAGAGCAACTCTGCATTACCTACGATCTTGCGGTTTCCCCCAAGGTTTTCATCATTATATTTTGCGTCTCTTGGACCTAAGCTAGCAGTGGAGTAACCTCGCACAGATCCTATACCACCAACATAATAGTTTTTATAGAATGGCAAGCCCTCTTGATTTCCATAGCCATTGCCGTACCCAAAATCTCCATTGAGCATAAAAGTGAAAGAGCGAGACAAGGCAAAGAAGCGCTGATACTGGTAATTTAGCTTCCAATATTTCAAATCCCCTCCAGGCATCCCAATCTCAGCACCCAAACGCTGATAAACACCTGTTGTTGGCATAATATTACTATCTTTAGCATCGCTCACCCAACTAGCCGTCAAAGGAATAGTCAGGTTAGAACTACCATATGTATTCACAAAGTCAATGTACCGCTGAGGGCTCACATCATAAACAGTGATCTTTGTGTTATCAATCCCCAGTCCAATATTAATAGACTCCTTTTCCCCAATAGGAAAACCAAAACGAACTCCTGTACCAGTGGAAACTGTTTTATAGTCCCCCACTGACAAACTAGTAGGATTTACGGTTCGATGATAAAGATCAAAACCTTGACTAATACCATCAATAGTAAAGTATGGGTCCGTATATGAAATAGAGAAGGTGCGGTTGACCTTACCAGTGTTTACAGAAACCCCCATAGACTTACCACTACCAAAAATATTATCTTGGGAGATAGATCCAGACACCATAAACTTTTCAGACTGAGAAAAGCCTGCACCTAGCATCACATTACCGGTAGGTTTCTCTTCCACATTCAAAT
>QKDJ01000076.1 GCA_003252145.1 Azovibrio restrictus | reverse complement strand
TGCCCACCCAAGCAAATGGGGAGTTGCTCTTGCACTTTGGTTCCTTTCAGCCGGACCGCTATTTCTCGGCTGTGGATGTGTTGGAAAACCGCATTGCCCTGGAAAATTTCAACCAGCGCTTCGTTCTTCTTGGCTTTACCGGTACGGGCCTGCAAGACCGGGTCGTCACCCCTCTGGGAGAAAAAATTCCCGGCGTAGACATCCACGCCCAGGTGCTGGAAAGCCTACTGACGGGAGAAGCTCTCACCCGCCCCCAGTGGATTCGTCTTTTCGAGGCAGTTGTTCTGGTGCTGCTGGGCCTGCTCCTGATCACTGCCGTACCCCGTCTCCGCCCTCCTCTCGCCATCAAGTTGGGCCTTGCTTCTGCTCTGCTGTTGTTTGGCTTGAGCTATGCCTTTTTCCATCTGGGACGACTGCTGTTTGATGCGGCGGGCTTGTTTGCCCTCATCAACCCGGTTTTCATCATCCTTGTGGGTAATACCCTGGTGGAATCCGACATCCAGCGCCGCCAGGCGGAACAGGATCTGCAGGCCAGCCGGGAAGCCGCTGCCCACGTGGCGGGTGAATTGAGTGCTGCCCGTCGTATCCAGATGGGCTTGCTCCCCGACCCGGTCCGACTCTGTACAGACGAGCCTCGTTTTCAGCTGGCCGCCTGCCTGGAGCCGGCACGGGAAGTGGGCGGGGATTATTTCGACTGCTTCATGCTGGATGAACAAAGGCTGTGTCTGGCTGTGGGAGACGTGTCCGGCAAAGGTCTGCCGGCCAGCCTTTTCATGGCCGTGTCCAAATCCGTCGCCAACGCCCTGCTGCGTCAGAGCACCGGCTATCTGGCCCAGGCACTGGAGACTGTGGATGCGGCCCTGTCCCGGGATAATCCGGAATCCTTGTTCGTCACCACCTTCGTGGCGGTATTGGATGTAAACACTGGTGTCATGGACTATGTCTGCGCTGGCCACGACGCGCCCTGGCGACTCCTGGGGTCCAATCTGGCAGGCCTGGAAACCAGCAGCATCAGCGGCCCCCCCCTCTGTGTCTGCGATGGCTTTCCCTATAACCAGGGACAGATTCGCCTGCGTCCGGGTGAGTTTCTGATCATGAATACGGACGGGGTCAATGAGGCCAGCAATGGCACGGATTGGTTCGGCAGTGATCGCCTGGCCAAAACCCTGCTGGAAGCGGGGCAACAGCCCCAGGTATCAGCAGCTTCTTTGGTTGAGGCCCTGCGTCAGGAAGTCAGGGCCTTTGAGGCAGGATCAGCGCCATCGGATGACCTGACGGTACTGATCCTGCAGTGGTTGGGGCCGCAAGCAGCCTTAGCCACACCTGCTTAACGGACGTTGACCACCACCCGGCGGTTGCGGGGCTCTGGCACTTCATCAGCCGTTTTCACTAGAGGTTCCCGTTCGCCCCGGCCAGCCACTTCCACCCGTTCTGCGTCGATGCCTTCGGCCTTAAGGGCTTCACGCATGGCTTGGGCCCGCTCCAGGGAAAGGGCGTCATTGGCCTTCAATTCACCCACCCGGTCCGTGTGACCCACGATCAACATTTCTGCCACCTGGCGACGGGCCAACTCTTCCCGCAGGGCCTGGAATTGCTCCCGGGACTCGGGCGTCAGCTCCGTGCTGCCCTCCAGAAAATGCAAGGTAAAACGAACGGGACGCTCGGGCATCTGGGCAATCGCCTCACCAAAGCGGGACTGGACCTCGTCCTTGGACATGGTGTCGGTGCCGGACAAGCCACCTGGCCGACGCTTGACGGTTTCATAGGGTTGATCCAGCAATTGTTCCTGCCCACCGGAACGTACGATCACAGCACTGGGACGGCCATCAGCCTGGGGCAGCAACACTACCCGTTCGCTAACACAGGCACTGAGCCCCAGCCCCATGAGCAGGGCCAGGCCCATCGTCTTATTCATTCCCATGACCATCCACCTCCACAGCAAATTCAGTCCCGCGCACCCCAAGGATGCTGTCCGGCGTATGGAATTCCACCGATTCCGGAGAACTCTTGGCCAGCTTGCCCGTCGCTACGGCCAGCTTGCCTTTTCGCAGGGTGACCTTGGAGGCACCGGCATGAGTCGTCTGGTCAAAGCTGAAGTGGTCGAGCACCAGCAAGGAATTAGCCCCGGCAGAAAGCAGGGTCTCGTCCCGCAAGGTGATGCCCACGGCACCGTCTTGCCCCGTCCTGATCCGGTCCGCTTCAAAAACAGCCATACCAGGAGTGGCGGGCAATCGCTCGCTGCCGCGCTCCACCTGAACCTCCCCGCGCACCCCCTTGATGGTGCCCACGGAGTCCATGGCATACAACTGATTTCCTGCCAATACAAGGCCAGCAGCCAGCAGCCAATGTGGTTTAATCACGTCTGCACCTCCCTTCCATGAATACAATTGGAATCAAGTGACAAAGTATAGCGGCACCTGCCGCTGGTCGCCTGTCCAAATACCCGGAAGACATCCCGTCGGCAAATGCCGGACGGGCAATACCAGGATATGACGCCACGCCGATGAAACGTTTCGCCCTTTTGTTGTTCCGCCTGCTGACAGCCCTGATCATTGCCGGCTTTGTGGCATTTGCCCAATATGCCTTGTGGGAATGGGCCAATCGTAGCGACTTCATCACGGATGCCGAGCAGGATGTGCGAGGTTTTGCCTACAGTGGCTACCAACGTCATCAAAGCCCCCTGACCCAGCAATATCCCAGTGAAAGTGAGCTGGCTGGCGACGTGGACCTGCTAGCCACCTATACCAACCGGTTGCGGACATACTCCAGCCTGGACAACACGGCCGTCATCCCCCTGGCTGGATTCCGGGGCATGAAGGTCACCAGCGGCATCTGGCTGGATCGGGACGATGAGAAAAATGCCCGGGAAATCGAAGCGGGTATCGAAATTGCCAAGCGCTACAAGCATGTGGAGCGGACCATCGTTGGCAACGAATCCATCCTGCGCTCGGACATGACACCGGAGAAGCTGATCCCCCTGCTCCAGCAAGTCAAAAAAGCCACCAAGAAACCGGTCTCCACGGCTGAACCCTGGCACGTCTGGCTCAAGTATCCGGAACTGGTCAAACAGGTGGATTTCATCACCGTGCATCTGCTGCCCTATCACGAGGGTTTGCCAGTGGATAAGGCCCTGGACTATGCCATGCATCGTTACGATGAACTGGTGAAGGCCTTCCCCAAGAAAAAGATCGTCATTGGCGAAATCGGCTGGCCCAGCCGTGGCCCACTGATTGAGGCAGCCGTACCCTCCCGGGCCAATGAGGCCATGTTTATCCGTAACTTCCTGGCTGCCGAACGTACCCAGAAGCTGGACTACTACATCATGGAAGCCATCGACCAGCCCTGGAAGGTGGAACTGGAAGGTTGGGCGGGGGCCTATTGGGGCGTATTTGGTGCCGACCGGGAACCCAAATTCTCTCTGGAAGGTGCCGTACCCCGAGACATCCACTGGCATACCAAGGCCTACAACGCTTCCATGTATGCCCTGGTTCCCATGTTCCTGATCGCCCTACTGTTAAGCAGCTGGGGCTTCATGGGCCGCCTGTGGCTGGCCGTACTGGTCCAGGCCTGCGTCACCACTCTGGTGCTGGGCATCAATATCCCCGGCGACTACTATCTGAGCCAGCGGGACCTGATCGCCCTCTCCCTGCTCATTGCTGCCACCCTGATCACCATTTCCGTACTTCTCGCCCATGGTTATGAGTTCGGGGAAGTCTTGTTCAAGAATGTCTGGAAACGACGCTTTGCGCCTCTACCGCCCTTGCCAGAGGAACAGGAGCCCTTCGTTTCCATTCACCTGGCTTGCTACAACGAGCCGCCGGAGATGGTCATCGAGACCATCGACAGCCTGGCGCGCATGAACTACAAGAACTTCGAAGTGCTGGTGATCGACAACAACACCGCCGACGAAGCCCTGTGGAAACCGGTGGAAGCCCACATGGCCACCATGGGACCCAATTTCCGCTTCTTCCATCTGCGTCCCTGGCCTGGTTTCAAGGCCGGCGCCCTGAACTTTGCCCTGAAGGAAACCAATCCCAAGGCCGAAGTGGTCGGTGTGGTGGATGCGGATTACGTGGTGGATCCCAACTGGCTCTCCAATCTGATTCCCCATTTTGTGGAAGCCCCCGACGTGGCCGTAGTCCAGGCGCCCCAGGCCCACCGTAACTGGGAGCAACAGCCCTTCCGGCGCATGTGCAACTGGGAATTCGACGGCTTCTTCCGTATCGGCATGCACCATCGTAATGAACGCAATGCCCTGATCCAGCACGGCACCATGACCCTGGTGCGCCGGAAGCCCCTGGACGACCTGGGTGGCTGGTCCGA
>QKDJ01000025.1 GCA_003252145.1 Azovibrio restrictus | reverse complement strand
ACCAGGATGGTTTTACCCGCCAGGGCTTCCCCTTGCCAGCGGGGGCAACTGCTTTGGCTTGGCAGAATGTATGGACTCGCACGACCACTACGCAGCAGGCGTAATTCCAGGCGGGATTCATGCAGGGGCCAGCCCTCTGTCCATTTGCCTTGAGCCAACAATAACTGACCCAGGTTGGCCCGGTAAGTGATGGAATTGGGTTCCAGCGCCAAGGCTTGGCGCAAACAAGGTTCCGCTTCCTCTTCCCGGTGCTGGTCGCTATAGAGTACCGCCAGGTTGGCCAGGGCCGGGGCGTGTTGCGGGTCCAGCTGAAGAGCGTGGCGATAGGTTTGTTCTGCTTCCTGGTGCTGGTCGAGGCGGACCAGAAGATTGGCCAGATTGGTGTGCAAACTGGCGGCATGGGGCGCCAGGGCGATGGCTTTTTGCTGGCAGGCCAGGGCGGCTTCAAGCTGGCCCTGGCTCTCCAGGGTGAGCCCCAGATTGCCATGCAGGGAAGCATCTTGGGGCGCCAGGCTCAGGGCTTGGCGGAATAGGGCTTCGGCCTCTGCCGATTGATCCTGTTGTTCCAGAATCAGTCCTAGCTGGTTGGCGGCATCCACCCGTTCCGGGTGCAGAGCGAGCAAGCGCTGCCAGTAAGTGACAGCCTGGGCATGGTGGCCGCAGCCTTCCGCACCCAGGGCGGCGATTTCCAGGAGTTCCTGATCATCCGGGTAAAGGCTCAAACCCATGCCCGCCAGACGACGGGCTTCGTCGTACTGGCCGCCCAGCAGGGCTTGTCCGGCTGATTCGGCAAAGGGGTTGCTGCTGCCAGGTGTCATTCGTGCCGCAGGGCCTCGATGGGGTCCAGGCTGGCGGCCCGGCGGGCGGGCATGTAGCCGAACAGGACGCCGATGGCCGCCGAGAAGGCGAAGGCCAGCAGATTGATGCCTGGATCGAAGATGAAGGGCATCTGGGTCAGGGCGGAGAGTCCCAGGCAGGCGACCAGGGCCAGCAGGATACCCAGTAGTCCGCCTAGGGCGGAAAGGGCCACGGCCTCAATCAGGAACTGCAGCAGGACTTCATTTTCCAGGGCGCCAATGGCCAGCCGGATGCCGATTTCCCGGGTTCTTTCGGTCACGGAAACCAGCATGATATTCATGATGCCGATGCCCCCCACCAGCAGACTCACGGCGGCCACGGCGCCCAGCAGGCTGGTCATGGTGCCGATGGTGCCGGACAGGGTCTGGGCAATCTGCTTGGTGTCCATCAGGTTGAAGTTGTCGTCGTCGTTTTCTGCCAGTTTGCGGCGTTCTCGCATGAGCTGGCGAATCTGAGACATGACCCGGGTTGAGTCGGCCCCGTCCTGCATGGAAATCATCAGGGTGGCCACATCCTGATTGCCGGTCAGCCGCCGTTGGGCTGTGAGCAGGGGAATGACCACCACGTCATCCTGGTCCATGCCCATGGCCCCCTGACCCTTGCTGGCCAGAAGACCGATGACCTCACAGGAGAAGTTCTTGATGCGCAGGGAGGCTCCCAGGGGGTTTTGCTGCCCATACAGCTTGGTGCGAACCGTGTTGCCGATGACGCATACGGAACGGCCCACCTTTTCATCCTCATCGGAAAACTTCCGGCCACTGCCCAGGGTCCAGTTGCCGGTGGTGAAGTAGGAATTGGTGGTGCCTGTGACGGTGGAGGACCAGTTGTTATTGCCCGCCACCAGGGTGACGCTGCTGCCCACCACGGGCGCTACGGCCTGGAGGGAGCCCACCTGGTTGCGAATGGCTTCCGCATCGGCCACCTTGAATTTGGGTGCCCCCGCTTCATCACGACCGGGACCCAGGCGCTGGCCGGGGCGCATGATGAGCAGGTTGCTGCCCAGGCTGGAAATCTGGTCCGACACCATTTTGGTGGCCCCGTTACCCAGGGTCACCATGGTGATGACGGCCGCCACGCCAATCACGATACCCAGGATGGTGAGGAAGGAGCGCATCAGGTTGCGCCGGATTTCCCGCAGGGCGAGCAGGATGGCGTTCATCAGCATGCTTGGCCCTCCTGGGGATTGTCGCTGGCTACCAGGCCATCCACGAAGTGCACGACCCGGGAGGTATAGACGGCCATGTCTGGTTCATGGGTCACCATCAAGACGGTGATGTTCTGTTCCCGGTTGAGCCGGGCCAGCAGTTCCATGATCTCGTGGCTACGCTGGCTGTCCAAGTTGCCCGTGGGTTCGTCGGCCAACAGGACAAGGGGTTGGGTGACGATGGCCCGGGCAATGGCGACCCGCTGCTGCTGGCCACCCGAAAGCTCCGCCGGGGTATGGTGTTCCCAGCCGGACAAACCCACCAGGGCCAGGGCTTCCCGGGCAGCCTGGTGACGGCGTTCCGGCGGTTCACCCCGGTAGAGCAGAGGCAGTTCCACGTTTTCCTGGGCGGAGGTCCGGGCCAGCAGATTGAAACCCTGGAACACGAATCCCAGGTAGTGACGGCGTAGCAGGGCCCGCTGATTCCGATCCAGGTTCTCCACATGGACACCCTGGAACAGGAAGGAGCCGCTGCTGGGGGTATCCAGGCAACCCAGAATGTTCATGGCCGTGGATTTTCCCGAGCCGCTGGGGCCCATGATGGCCAGGAATTCCCCTTCACGGATGCACAGATCCACACCGCGCAAGGCCTGGAAAGCTGCCTGGCCCTGGCCATAGGTCTTGGTGATGCCCTGGAATTCGATCAGGGGGCCTTTACTGGCATCACTCACTTGCCACCTGCCTGGTAGTCGGTGATCACGGCCATGCCCGCTTTCAGGTCGCCGCCAAGAACTTCCGTGTAGCGGCCATTGGTCACTCCAGTATTGATGGAGACAGGCGCAGGAGTGCCATCCTGCAGAATCCAGACCTGGGCCTTGCCATCACTGCCGGTGCTGGGAGACTTGGGGCGGCTCTTGGGAGTGGATGGGGGGCGAGGCATCAGCTTGGAGACAAAGCTTTGACCTGATGCAGCCTGAGTCTGGGGTGGCGTGAAGCGCAGGGCCGCATTGGGCACCAGCAGGGCGTTTTCCCGCTTGGCGGTGACGATTTCGGCGGAAGCCGTCATGCCCGGACGCAGGGCCAGGTCCTTGTTGGCCACCTTGAGTACCGTCGTGTAGGTGACCACGTTGTCGGTGGTGGTGGAACCCAGGTCCACCCGTTGCACCTGGGCGGGGAACTTGCGTCCGGCCCAGGAGGCTACGGTGAACGTGGCTTCCTGCTCTTCCTTGACCTGGCTCACATCGGCTTCATCCACATTCACATGCAGTTCCATCTCTGTCAGATCTTCGGCGATGTTGAACAGCACCGGAATGGTCATGGCTGCCACCACGGTCTGGCCCGGTTCCACATCCCGGGTGAGGACCACCCCATCCACGGGGGAGCGGATGGTGGCCTTCTGGACATTGGTCTGGTCCGTGGTCAGGGCAGCGCGGGCCTGGGTGACGCTGGCCCGGGCGCTGGCCAGGTTGGCTTCAGCCCGCTTGGCAGCGGCTTCGGCGCTATCCAACTCGGTTTTGGCGGGCACCTTGCCGCCGGAGAGTTCGGCCACCTGGCGCATGCGGGCCAGGCTTGCCCTGCTCTCGGCCAGGGTGGCGTCCATCTGGGCCACCTGGGCTTCAGCAGCAGCCACTGCGGCCTGGGACTTGACCACGGCATCCTTGAGCTTGGCCGTATCCAGCTGGGCCAGCAGTTGGCCTTTGGGTACACGGTCATTTTCCCGAACCATTACCGTATCCAGGGTGCCGGACAGCTCACTCCCCACATCCACGGAACGGGTGGGCTTCAGGGTGCCGCTGGCGGACACGCTGACAACCAGGGGACCCTGGCTCACGTCTTCGGTCGTGAATTGCACGGGAGCTTGGCCATTACCCCGGCTCAACACCAGGACCAGTCCCAAAATGACCACGGCACCAACGATCAAAGCCTTACGTTTGGTGCTGAACTTGGAGGCCTGCTGCTTGCTGCTGGTGAGCAGGGCGTTCAGAGTTGCGGACTTGTCGGAATCACTCATTGTTTTGGGTCTCGGAAGAATTCATTTGGGCGTATTCCCAGCCACCCCCCAGTGCCTTGTAAAGCTGGATGACGGAGGTGAGGATGGCGCTGCGGGAGCTGACCAGACTGTCTTCGGCGGTCAGCTGGGTACGCTGGGTCTGCAACACATTTTGGAAATCGGTGAGGCCGGCCTTGTACATCTGGGAGGCCAGCAGGGCCGCGTTGCGGGCGGCATCGGCGGCCTGGCGCTGGTGGGCTTCCTGGGTGCGGCCATTGCTGTAGGCGGACAGGGCGTTTTCCGCGTCCTCAAGGGCCGTAAGCAGGGTCTGCTCGTAGCTCACCAGGGCC
>QKDJ01000091.1 GCA_003252145.1 Azovibrio restrictus | reverse complement strand
GCCTGGCTCCGGGAGAAATGCTGACCGTGGAATGGCGAGGCAAGCCCGTCTGGATCCTGCACCGGACCCCGGAAATGCTGGCCACCTTGAAAACGGTGGAAAGCCAGCTGGCTGACCCGGCTTCGGAGAAAAACCAGCAACCGGAATACGCCCGCAACACCCACCGCTCCATCCGCCCGGAAATGCTGGTGACCATCGGCATCTGCACCCATCTGGGCTGCTCCCCCTCCAAGGCCTTTGAAGCCGGTGCCTCCGGTCTGGGCACGGACTGGCAGGGTGGGTTTCTCTGCCCCTGCCATGGCTCCACCTTTGACCTGGCCGGACGGGTATTCAAGAACAAACCGGCCCCCACCAATCTGGTGGTTCCGCCTCACCAGTACTTGGGTGAAGGTCGGTTGCTGATTGGCGAAGACGGCGGCAAATCCGCCTGAGCCCTTAGGAGAACACTTTCATGCGACTCATCGCCGTTACCAGCCAGAACGCCAGAACCGTGACCGGCCACGCCGGCCGCTGCCGTCGTTTCTTCCTTTTTGGAGACGAGGGCGGCCCCATGATGGGCACGGTGGAACTCATGCCCGAAGAAACCCTGCACGCCACGGACATTGACCCGGAGCATCCCCTTTCCCGGATCAAGGTCCTGATCAGCGGGGGCATGAGTGAAAACCTGAAGCAACGCCTGACGACCCAGGGCATCCAGGTGTTCATCACCGAGGAAAGTCTGCCTGAAACCGCTGTGCGTCTTTATTTGTCCGGCACCCCGTCCCTGTCCTGCCATGGGGGCTGCCAGCACGATCACGACACCTCCCACTGAAAGGAAAGCCATGTGGTACTTCGCCTGGATTCTTGGCCTGGGCCTTGCCCTGCTTCTGGCCGTCGTCAACACCATTTACTGGGATGCCAAGGAAAGCTCGGATGGTGCAGCCTGAGAGCAAACCCTCACAGCCACCGCTCCCGGGTCTTGAGCCCGGGCACGGCGCCCTAACTCAGGGCTTATCCCTGCTCCTGAGTCTGGCGTCAGCCCTGGCGGTCACCCTGGACCCGCGCCTGGTCGCTGCCAGCGTTGCCGAACTGCGCCACTCGGAACTGATGTTCCTGCTGCTGGCCATTTCCCTGTGCCTGGTGCAGGGGGTCGGCTTTCGTTTCCGGCAAAACACGCCCGGCCGCTGGCTGACCCACCCCCTGGCCGCCTGGTCTCTGCTGGCCCTGGCCTGGTGGAAACTGCTCCACTGACGTCGGACAGCCCTTCAATGAATTCAGCTTCTTACCGTGTGGGCCATGCCGCCACTCAGGCAGGCATAGGTCACGGGCAGATCACCGGGCAGGGACCAGCCGAACAGCAGTTCTTCCGCATCCCGCACGGAAGCCCCGGACATGAGGACGTATTCCGACAAGGAGGCAAAGGCCGCCAGACGCATCCAGAACAGGGTTTCTTCATTTAGCCGGGCATCCATGATCCCACCTCCCGGATATGCCCACCCGCCCCCAGGCGGGTTTTGCCCCGATGCGGGGAAGGAGAATGAAGATGTGTTTGCATGGTCGGCCTCACTTTCTGCATAGAACCTGTGACAACAAATGGACACCTTTGATCCCTTACAGCAATTTTTGGTCCAGTTTCATCAGGTCCAGAGGCTTCTTCCCGGCAGCTATAAGGATATTCCGCTACGCCAAACCGACTCCTGTTGCGATGCGGTAAAATCCTGCCCCATATGATCTATTCCCTGCTGCGCCGCGTACTGTTTTCCATGGATGCCGAGAAGGCGCACGGCATCGCCCTGAGCGGCATTTCCCTCCTGGAGTCCAGCGGCCTTTCCGGCCTGGTGGCGGACCGGTTCGTGGACGACCCGGTGGAGGTCATGGGCATCCGCTTCCCCAACAAGGTGGGCCTGGCGGCTGGCCTGGACAAGAATGGCAGCCATATCGACGGCCTGGCCGCCCTGGGTTTCGGCCACATCGAGGTGGGCACCATCACCCCCCGGCCCCAGCCTGGCAACCCGAAACCCCGCATCTTCCGCCTACCGGAAGCCCAGGCCATCATCAACCGCATGGGTTTCAACAATGGGGGCGTGGACGCCCTGCTGGCCAATGTGCGCAAGGCGGAATTCCCCAAGAAGGGCGGCATCCTGGGCATCAATATCGGCAAGAACGCCGATACCCCCATGGAAAAGGCCACCGAGGATTACCTGATCGGCCTGGAAAAGGTTTATGGGGACGCCAGCTACGTCACCGTGAACATCTCCAGCCCCAACACCAAGAACCTGCGGGAACTGCAGAAGGACGAGGCCCTGGACGACCTGCTCTCCCGCCTCAAGGCTTCCCAGCAGAAACTGGCGGACCAGCATGGCCGCTACGTGCCCCTGGCCCTGAAGATCGCGCCAGACCTGGACGACCTGCAGATCACCGCCATCGCCGACGCCCTGAAACGGCACCGGATGGATGGGGTCATCGCCACCAACACCACCCTGGCCCGCACAGGCGTGGAGCACCTGCCTCACGGCAACGAGACCGGCGGCCTGTCCGGCGCCCCGGAATTCCGCATGGCCACGGCGGTACTGGGCAAGCTGGCCCATGCCCTGGCCGGTGAAGTGCCCATCATCGGCGTAGGTGGCGTCATGAAGGGTGAGGATGCCCGGGCCAAACTGGTGGCCGGCGCCAGTCTGGTGCAGCTTTATACCGGCTTCATCTACCGCGGCCCCGAACTGGTGCGCGAGGTAGCCGACAGTCTGAAAACACCTCTATCCACCCGCTGATGGAACCTCGCCCCCTCTCGTCCGGTCCGACCCATGACACCCTGTTAGCCGTGTGGTTGTTCCCTGAGGGTGCCGGCCCCATAATTCCCGACCCTGCTTGCTAGCCCCGCACATGGCTGAATACCTGTTCCTGCTGATCGGCGCCGTCCTGGTCAACAACGTGGTCCTGGTGAAAATCCTGGGCCTTTGTCCCTTCATGGGGGTTTCCAAGAAACTGGAAACCGCCTATGGCATGGGCGCCGCCACCACCTTCGTGCTGACCCTGGCCACCGGCGCCAGCTTCATCATCGACCATTACCTGCTGGTGCCCTTCGGTCTGGAGTACCTGCGCACCCTGTCCTTCATCGTCACCATCGCCGCCATCGTGCAGCTGACGGAGATGGTGATCGCCAAGACCTCCCCCATGCTGCAACAGGTGCTGGGCATCTACCTGCCCCTCATCACCACCAATTGCGCCGTGCTGGGTGTGCCCCTGATCAACATTTCCCACAACTACGGTTTCGTGGAATCCCTGCTGTTCGGCGCCGGTAGCGCCGTGGGCTTCTCCCTGGTGCTGGTGCTCTTCGCCGGTATCCGGGAACGGGTGGATGGAGCGGAAGT
This sequence comes from Azovibrio restrictus, assembly GCA_003252145.1. Classification (GTDB taxonomy): domain Bacteria; phylum Pseudomonadota; class Gammaproteobacteria; order Burkholderiales; family Rhodocyclaceae; genus Azovibrio; species Azovibrio restrictus_A. The sequence goes on along the minus strand of QKDJ01000091.1, from coordinate 1,002 downwards.
CCCCATGCCCTTCAAGGGCGCGGCCATCGCCATGGTCACCGCCGGCCTCATGAGCCTGGCCTTCATGGGCTTTGCCGGACTGGATCGCTACTGATGGACCTCCTGATCGCCATTGCCGTCATGGCCCTGGGCGCCGTCGTCCTGGGTGCCGCTCTGGGTTACGCCTCCGTCAAGTTCAAGGTGGAAGGCGACCCCATCGTGGAAAAGGTGGATGCCATCCTGCCCCAGACCCAATGTGGTCAGTGCGGCTTCCCCGGTTGCAAGCCCTATGCGGAAGCCATCGTCAAGGGCGAGGCGGAAATCAACCAGTGCCCTCCCGGCGGTGACGAAGGGGTGCGCAAGCTGGCCGACCTGCTGGGCAAGGAATACAAGCCCCTGTCTGCCGAACACGGGGAAGAAAAGCCCAAGGCCCTGGCCGTGATCCGGGAAGAAATCTGCATCGGTTGCACCCTGTGCATCCAGGCCTGCCCGGTGGATGCCATCGTGGGCGCTGCCAAGCAGATGCACACGGTGGTGGAATCCCTGTGCACGGGTTGCGAACTGTGCATCAAGCCCTGCCCGGTGGAGTGCATCGACATGGTGCCCGTGGCCGAGACCCTGGAAACGTGGAAATGGAAATATCCCGTGATCAACATCAAGCCGGCCGATGACCGGAAGGTGGCCTAAGGCTCATGTTGCAAAAACTGTTCAAATTCAAGGGGGGCGTGAAGCCCGCCTACAACAAGCAGCAATCCAGCGGCGAACCCATTGCCCGGGCGCCCCTGCCCACCCGCCTGGTGATCCCCCTGCACCAGAGCATCGGTGGCACCCCGCGCCCAGTCGTGGCCGTGGGCGACAAGGTGTTGAAGGGCCAGTTGATCGGCGAGGCCGATGGCTGGATTTCTGCCGCCGTCCATGCCTCCACCTCCGGTACCGTGGTGGAAGTGGGTCCCCGGCTGATGCCCCACCCTTCCGGCCTGTCCACCGATTGCGTGGTGATAGCACCGGATGGTGAAGACCGCT
>QKDJ01000259.1 GCA_003252145.1 Azovibrio restrictus | reverse complement strand
CGGGGCACCTTGAGTTTGTGCTTGTCGGTCTTTTCCAGGATGCCCAGGGCTTCCAGGTCGGCCACGATTACCTTGCGGGCGTCGAAGCGGTCCAGGCCACGATATTTCTCGGGAGCGTGATCATTGATCTTGCCATCCAGGGAGAGGATGGAAATCAGGGGCAGGTTGTGGCGCTGACCGACAGCGTAGTCGTTGAAGTCGTGGGCCGGGGTGACCTTGACCACGCCGGTGCCGAATTCCATATCCACGTAGGCGTCGGCGATCACCGGGATTTCCCGGTCGGTGAGGGGCAGCTTCACCATCTTGCCGATCAGGTGCTTGTAGCGCTCATCTTCCGGGTGGACCATGACGGCGGTGTCGCCCAGCATGGTCTCGGGCCGGGTGGTGGCCACGGTCAGCGTCGCGCTGCCGTCCGCCAGGGTGTAGCGGATGTGCCACATGAAACCGTCTTCTTCTTCCTGCACCACTTCCAGGTCAGAAACGGCAGTGTGCAGCTTGGGGTCCCAGTTCACCAGGCGCTTGCCCCGGTAGATGAGGCCTTCCTTGTAGAGACGGACGAAGGTTTCGGTGACGATCTTGTTGAGGCCCGCATCCATGGTGAAGCGTTCCCGCTTCCAGTCGGGGCTGGTGCCCATGCGGCGCATCTGGCGGGTGATCGTGCCGCCGGAGTATTCCTTCCACTCCCACACCTTCTCCAGGAATTTTTCCCGGCCCAGGTCGTGGCGGGAGATGCCCTGTGCGTCCAGCTGGCGCTCCACCACGATCTGGGTGGCGATGCCGGCGTGGTCGGTGCCTGGCTGCCACAGGGTGTTCTGACCCTTCATGCGGTAGTAGCGGGTCAGGGCATCCATGATGGTCTGGTTGAAGCCATGACCCATGTGCAGGGTGCCGGTGACGTTGGGGGGCGGCAGCAGGATGCAGAAGGATTCGTCGGCAGGCTTGGACGTGTCCAGGCCGGCGGCGAAGTAATTGCGGGATTCCCATTCGGGGTACCAGCGGCGCTCGATGTCCGCAGGTTCAAAGCTCTTGGCGAGTTCCATGGATAGGCAGATGGAAGGCGGAAAACCGGCGATTATACCGGGGGAGCCGCCAGCAGGCGCGGCTTTCCCTGTCGCTTTCAGCTATCGCTGGAAATGAGGCGGGACAGATGTTCGCTCAGGGCGCTGCTGATGCTTTCTTCCAGCCCCTGGCGGATGTCGCGGGAAATGCCGGGCAGGGCGGCCTGGAGCGCGGATTCCACCAGGGTAGGGAGTTCCGCATGAATGCGGGCCCGTACCTGCCGGGTCAGTTCATCCACCAGTTTTTCCTGCCTGGAAAGAGTGGCTGTTTGATGATGCGGGGTATCAGCGATCACCACGTCCGTCAGGACCGGGAGATCATCATCTTCCTGCGCTAAAGGTTCAGGGGCGGCGGCGGTGAATGGAGAGGGGGTGCCGGAGAGGGTGGAGCGCTGACGATGCATGAAGGCATCCGCCCGGGACACAACATCATCCTGATCCGGTGACGGCGCTTGCATGTTCAACGCTCCGCCATGTCAATAGACTGAATGGTGAACCCCAGGGTTTTGTAATGGCGAAAACGCTGCCGGGCCTGTTGTCGGTCAGCTTCCGACTGGCTGACCACTTCGATCACATGCTCAAAGCCTTCGAAGCCCTCGGGGATGTCATCGTCCAGATTCAGTAGCCGCTGGTTTTGCGGCAGCTTGTCGAGGCGATCAGCAATCAGGATCGGGGTCTCGGCTGCTAGCGGGCCGTGGGCCGGACAATGGGGCAGGAAGCTCAGTGGCGGTTGGGTCCACAGCAGACGATCCATCATCTGAGCCCGTTCAGGTTTGGGGGCGTAGATGGTGAAATCTTTGCCCTGGGCGTAGGCTTTGGAGACCAGAGCACAGGCGGCCCCGAATCGGTCCTGAACGTTGTGATAGAAGACGACCTTGGTCATGGGGTTCGGTTAGTGCAGCTTTTCCGCTTGTTTCAAGAGGTAATGGGCCAGCAGGGAGACGGGACGGCCCGTGGCACCCTTGTGATTGCCGGACTTCCATGCCGTACCGGCGATGTCCAGGTGGGCCCATTCATATTTCTTGGCAAAGCGGGACAGGAAACAGGCGGCCGTGATGGCGCCGCCCCAACGGCCACCAATATTACCCATGTCGGCAAAGGGGCTCTTGAGCAGGTCCTGGTAATCGTCCCAGAGGGGCATGTGCCAGGCTCTGTCGTGGGCTTCCTCGCCAGCGGCGAGCAGTTCCCGAGCCAAGCTATCTTCGTTGGCGAACAGTCCGGTAGCCACGTGACCCAGGGCCACGACGCAGGCTCCCGTCAAAGTGGCCACATCAATGACGGCGCTGGGCTCGAAGCGTTCGGCATAGGTGAGGGCGTCACACAGGATCAGCCGGCCTTCTGCATCGGTATTGAGAATTTCGATGGTCTGTCCGGACATGGAGGTGACGATGTCACCGGGACGGGTGGCGCTGCCACCGGGCATGTTCTCGCAGGTGGGAATCAGCGCCACCAGATTGAGGGGTAGGGCCATGCGGGCGGCTGCCTGCATGGTGCCCAGCACGGCAGCTGCGCCGCACATGTCGTACTTCATTTCATCCATGTCGGCCGCAGGCTTCAGGGAAATGCCGCCGGTATCAAAGGTGATGCCCTTGCCCACCAGGGCCAGGGGTTTATCACCGGCTTTTCCGCCTTTGTGTTCAAGGATGATGAATTTGGGCGCCTGCCGGGAGCCCTGGGCTACGGAGAGCAGGGAGTGCATGCCCAGCTGCGCCATTTCCTCCCGTTCCAGAACCTGACACTGGAGACCCAGTTCCTTGGCCATGGCCAGGGCCTGATCCGCCAGATAGGTGGGGGTGCATACATTGCCGGGCTGGTTGCCCAGGTTACGGGCCAGGGAAATCCCTTCGGCAATGGCATTGCCCTGGAGGAGCGCATCTTCTGCAGGCGGCAGTTCGTTACGTCGCTCTACGGCAAAGGTGAGTTTGCGCAGGGGGCGGCGGATGTCAGCCTTCTTGCTCTTGTAGTGGTCGAAGCGATACACGGTGTTCTGGGCCACCATGGTGGCTTGCCGGATGCGCCAGGCCACGCCTCGGCGTTTAGGGCCGGTTTCAGTCAGGAACAGGGTTCCGTCAAAAGCGCCGGTTTCGTTGAGGGTTTTGACGGCAGTATGAATGGCGTCGCAGTATTCCTTTTCCCGGAATTCCTTTTCCTTGCCCAGTCCCACCAGCAGGACCCGGTCGCACAAGGTGCCGGGAACGTTGTGGAGCAACAGGGTGGAGCCAGACTTACCTTCCATGTCACCACGACGGATGATGTCGGAAATGTAGCCTTTGGCTGCCTTATCCAGGAGTTCTGCAGGCAGTGTCAGCTTACGGGGCTCAAAGACACCCACCACCACACAGGCGCTGCGTTGTTTTTCCGGGCTTCCGCTTTTTATGCTAAATTCCACTCGCCGCTCCTTATCACGTGATTTTCGACGACTGCGGCGATTATCCCTGCATTTTTTCACCGAAGTCAAAGCATGATCTTTGAACGCGCCGTACGGCGTGAATTCGCCCAGGCCGCATCCGGTGTCTTTGTCGCACTTTTCGCCATCCTGGTTTCCACCCAGTTGATCCGCTTGCTCAATGATGCTGCCGGCGGTGCGCTGGCGCCTGAAGCGGTCGTGGCCCTGCTTGGTTTTTCCGCGCTCAATTACCTTCCTGTACTGCTTTCCCTGACCCTTTTCATGTCCATCCTTCTGCCGTTGACCCGGGCCTATCGGGATTCGGAGATGGCTGTGTGGTTTTCTTCCGGTTTGCCGCTGACGGCTTGGTTACGCCCGGTTTTTCATTTTTCGATCCCGATTGTGGTGGCTATCACCGTCCTGTCCATGTTCCTGACGCCCTGGGCTGCTGGGAAAAGTAACGAATATCGCAGCAAGATGGACGCCCGTAGTGATGCAGGGCAGGTGGCTCCGGGTGCCTTCCAGGAAATCAATTCGGGGGGGCGGGTGGTTTTCGTGGAGAAGGTGGAGGAAAACGAGGGCTATGTGAAAAACGTCTTCCTGACTACCGTACAGGATGGCCGCCTGGGAGTGGTCATGGCGGATACCGGGCATCAGGAAGTGCATTCCAATGGGGATCGTTTCATGATGCTGGGCCATGGGCAACGTTATGAGGTTCAGGCCGGCTCTCCCGAGGTGCGCATGATGGAGTTCGAGCGCTATGGGGTACGGATGCACGATGGCGAAGTCCGAACTGAAAAAGAGAGGCCCAGGACCATGCAGCTTTTGGCGTTGATACAGGGAGGGGCTCCCGATCAAATGGGAGAGGTGCTCTGGCGCTTCGGGCAACCCATAGCCGCCATGATGCTGGCATTGTTGGCCATT
>QKDJ01000110.1 GCA_003252145.1 Azovibrio restrictus | reverse complement strand
CCGCAGCGGTCTGGCGGCCGTCGTCGGTCAATTCCAAATTGACGACGCGCCGGTCGGCCTGCGAGCGCGTGCGCTGGATCAGCCCTTTGCCCTCGATACGGTCGAGCAGGCGGGTCACCGCGCCGGCATCGCAGCAAGCGACACGCGCCAGTTCCGCCGCCGTCTGGCACTTGCCTTGGCTGAGTATGAGAAGAGGCTTCCACTGTGCGTCGGTAAGGCCGTGCGCCGCCATACGCTCATCGACGATGCCGCCCATGATGCCGGCGATCTGGCGCAGCAGGTAGCCAACGCTTTCGTCGACGGTGAAAGTACTGGCGGAGTAATGCTGATAAGGAGTCGTTGACATATCACTAACTGGTAAATAGTTGCCTGGGCAACAATATAGATGCCTAGGCAATAAAAGTCTAGGCATCTATATTTCCAGGCGGATGGAGTCCAGTTGGTTGGGGTGTTAGTGTGTAGGTACAGGGGGGCTGAGTTTTTCGTAAAGCCACCAGTGATAACCAAACCAGCGATAGTTGGCTTTAGTAGGTGAGCCCGAGTTGCCCATGTGGAAGGTTTCAGAGTGAAACAGCCTTTTGAGTCTCAGCATAGGAAGTTCGCTGACAGACGGCTCATGGCCGACAGCTGACGAAGCTGATCAGGGGTTGGCGATGCGCCATTGTAGCGTCATGAAGTTATCTTCATGGCCTAGCCCGATGGAGTATTTTAGGGGCTGCCCAACAGTGTGCTGGCCTGAGTTTTCATGCCCCTGAAGATGGCTTCAGCCATGCCCCGGGGGAAGTCTTCAGGGAGCAGGGGGGCGACGGTATCCACCACGTTTGGGGTGGCCTCGGCTACTTCGTTCAGTAGTTGGGTGGCCAGGGTAGCACCGAGGCCTACTTGCTGGGCCTGGGCGATCCAGTGCCGTCGCTGGATGGTGTTGATCTGGTAGTGCTTGCTACTGCCTTGCACGGCCATGGCCAGCTTGGCTTTTTGGGGGGCGATCTGTTGCCCGCCCTTGCCGAGCAGGGGGTGGATGGAAAGCACGTCGTAGATGGGGGTGGCTCGGTAGCGGCCACCGGCCAGATGAGCGATGCTGAAGTTCTTAGCGTGTCCGTCCGTGGCGGCCAGCACCCAGAAGATGATCTGAGTTTTGAAGAACTGTTTGCGGTCCTGCTCGGCCTGGTCTGAACCCAGCAGCACTTCCATAATCTTGGCGATGCCAGGGCCGCCATCGGCCTGGTATTTGTGCAGGGGGGAGGTTCCCGTGGCCTGGCAGAGGTCTTCCTGGGGGCGGCGGATGATCCAGCTCCCGTCGCTGGCCGGGCTGCGGTCAAAGCGTTCGACGATGAGGGCTTTCTGATCTTCGAAGTGGCCGATCTGGCAAGGGGCGATGGGGATACCGTAGGCAGCCATGATTTTCGAGCACAGCCATTCGTTTTCCACCGAGGTGCGCATGTCGGCCTGCATATGCCCCACCAGCCCCAGAGGGAGTTTGAAGATGTGGGTGGTTGGGGTGCTGCCCTGGGGGAGCTGCCATTGGCCTTGGTGGTGCAGCAGGGCGGTTTTTTCCTGGGCTCCGGCGATGGAAAGGCGCAGGTCTGCTTCGGGCTCCTGTCGCCCCAGGCTCGGGCCTAGTGGAGTGCTGCGTAAGCGCTGGGCGATCCTGGCCTCATCCAACACCTGGGCGTTGATTTCATAGAGGTCGGTGGGCTGCTCGTCTTCGGGGAGTAGTTGCAGCGCACCCACGCAATCCCGCCCCAGCTTGGCCAGGAGTTGAAAGGCGTCGGTTCCATCGGTCTGGTGTCGTTGGGCCAGGCGACGCCGAATGGCATCGTTGTCGGGCAGCAGATTGTCGAAGAAGGCGCTGACGAGAGGGCCCTGGTGGGCGGGGTTGCCCGGCTGAAAGGGCAGGGAGAGAGAGAGGGGGCGAGTCTGTTGGTCCGTGAGCCAGTCATCAAAGTAGGTCAGCCGTTCGCCTTGGCGGCTGGTTTCCCACTGGGCGACAGGGATGCCGTTCATCCAGATATTCAGCCTCCGGATTGTGCTGCGGCGGCCCATGCTTACCAGTGTTCTTTCTTGCCGGAAGGGGCAAGGATGGGGGCGGGTTTGGCTGCCGATCTGGGCTTGACCGTCTTTGCTACCAGGGTGCTGGTCTTCTGTGCCTTGGGGCGGCTTGAGTTGACGGTAACTGCGGGTTTGCCCGTGACCTTGGCAGTGCGCACGGTCGGCAACTTGTTCTGCTCAAGCGCGATTTCTACATCCAGCAGGCGCAGTGCCAGAAACAGCCTTTCCAGGGTGGCGCTCGCCGGATTGGCTTCAAAGTAAGCATAACTTTGCTGGGTAATACCCAGCTTCTCGGCCATGGCGGCCTGGGTCAGCCCTTTTTCCTTGCGATAGCCTTTGAGGATGAGGGGCAGCTGGCTGAGCGTCTTGATGGGATAGATCATCGGGCCTCCCCCTGGGGGCAGAAGTGAACGGGTAATGCTGTGGCATAAAATTAACAGCTCTGGATTTGTATATTATCTTTACAGACCTTAGGCTGTAAATTGAATATACAGGCTTATGTTTGTATTTTCTTCAGCCTTTACCAAGCTAGGCCTGGGTTTCTGCCGTCTTCTTCAGCCGTGCAGAGAACCAGAAGGTGCTGCCTTTACCCACTTCGCTATCGCACCCGGCGTCGCCGCCCATGGCCACGGCCAGTTTCCGCACCAGGGCCAGCCCAACGCCGGTGCCCCCATATTTGCGCTGCTGGGAGTTGTCCGCCTGCTCGAAGATGTTGAACAGGCGGGGCAGTACTTCGGGGGCAATGCCGATGCCCGTGTCCCGCACTTCAAAGCGGAGCAGGAGGGAATCCGGCGCGTCTTCTGAAACCCGTACTCCCAGATTGATCTGGCCTTGATCGGTGAAGGTCACCGCATTGTTGAGATAGCAGAGCAAGCCTGTTTTCAGGTGGCTTCTGTCGCCCGTGATGGCGGGTAGCTGAGGCAATTCGTCCAGGCACATCTGCAAGCCTTTTTCCTGTGCCCGGTCGGCTGACTCGGCTATGGCCTCGCCCATCAACTGGGTCAGGTCAAAGGGCTGTTCCTGGAAAACCAGACGTTTGGATTCCATATCGGTCAGCTTGAGAATGCCATCCACAAGGTTGTTCAGGCGCTTGCCGGTCATTTCAACCTTGGCCAGCCGGTCCGTCTGTTTGTCGGTCAAAGGGTCCTTGCGAATCATGGGCAGCAGGGCCATCAGTTGGTGCAGGGGCGTACGCATTTCGTGGCTCATGTTGCCCAGGAAATTGCTCTTGGCCACATTGGCCGCCTCGGCGGCCAGCATGGCTTCGGAAAGCTGCTGGGTCCGTTCTTCAACCTGATGTTCCAGGCGTTCGGCGTAGTCTTTCTGGGCCGAAATATCGTGATAGGACAGCAGGCATCCTCCGTCCGTCAGGGGCACGATATGGGCATCCAGGGTGCGGCCATCTTGCATGCGGCGTTCAAAATGCAGGGTCTGGCGCTCTGTAAAGACCACATTGAAACGGGCCTGGGCACTTTCCAGGGCCTCATCACCATAGTCGCCCCGCTGGTGCAGGTAGCGGATCAGCTCATCGAACCTTAGTTTCTCCTGCGTCATGATTTCCGACGGAATTTGCATCACCACAGGGAATTGGGCGTTGTAACCCGCCAGCTGTTTCTGCCCGTTAAAGAAGGCCAGGCCTGTGGGGCTGAGATCGCCCACGGCCTTCAGTAGCTGGGTTTCATCTTTTAATTGCTGCTCCGTGCGAATACGCACTTCCACCTCATGGGCCAGTTTCCACGAGGCAATCCCGAAGACCAGCAGGAGCACACACTGGCCCGCAATGATTACTGCCCATACGGTTTCATGCTGGCGTGAAATGGCATGCAGGGGCCTACGGGAAATGACCTTCCAATTGACGGCTTCAGCCTGGGATGACCCAGCCGGGGTGACGTGCACGGTGCGCCATTGCCAGGCTCCTTTGTCTGTCAGCACGCGCCCCGTCTCTTCCGTGGAAATACGGCGCCAGGCATCTGGATATTGCTGGGCAAGGGTATCGGGGCGATTGAACATGAAGCCCCATTCCCGTGCCGGGTCTTCCCCCTTGAGCCAGTATCCCTGCTCGTTCACCAGCATCATTTCATCCAGTCCGCCGCCGCGAGACAGTTCTTCGAGCATGGGGATGGCGCCCACATTGAGGATGAAAATGCCGACGGGTGTTCCCTTCCAGTTATATACCCGGGCCCCCATGCGGATGACCGGTTGGTAGGGGATCTCGATCTGTCCGTGTTCAACATTGAGATCAAGAGGGGAGAGATAGACATTTCCCCGACCCTGCTTCAAGGTTTCCGAAAAGAAATACCGTTCTGATTTGTCCTGTAAC
>QKDJ01000241.1 GCA_003252145.1 Azovibrio restrictus | reverse complement strand
GCTGCACGACCTGCCCATCCTGCCCATCTCTGAGGCCGAAACCGCCTACTACCTGCGCATGCAGGTGGAAGACAAGCCTGGCGTGCTGGCCGACGTGACCCGCATCCTGGCTGACCAGGGCATCTCCATCGATGCCATGCTGCAGCGTGAGCCAGAAGAAGGCGAAGCCCAGACCGACATCATCATCCTCACCCACAAGTGCAAGGAAAAGGGTGCCGATGCGGCCATCGCCAAGGTGGAAGCCCTGCCTGCCGTGAAGGGCAAGGTCACCAAGCTGCGTCTGGAAGAGCTGCTGTAATGAAGTGCCGCAGCCTGCTGCTCGCCTTGTGCCTGCTGGCAGGCTGCAAAACCATTGATGTGAACGCCCGCTTGGGGGCTCAGGCCTCGCCCCTGCAGGCCCGGGAACTGGTGGGTCTGGTCTATGCCCAGGCTCCCGATGAAGCCATTACCCGTCTGGATCACGCCACCAGCAATTTCATGGCTCGGGGTTTGCGTATCAAGGCCCGCTGGCCCCAGCTCAAGCCGGAATTCGAGGCCGGGCGCATCGGCCTGACCCTGGGGGGCTTCGTGGCCCTGCGGGATGAAGCGGGTGATGCGGCTGCCGCCCTGCACGAACTGGTGCGGGAAGAAAATGTGGACCGGGCCGTGCTCTACGGTGCCGGAGCCGATCAGGTGGGCCATGGGGGCGATGACCTCCAGTCCTGGCTGCCCTATGAGCAATCCGGTTTTGGCGAGGCCTGGGTGGATCAGGCGCCCGCCGGTTGGTGGTATCTGGACGAGGCCGGGGTCTGGCACCAGAAGGACAGTAGCGCTCCCCTCAAGCCTCGGGAACTTCCCCTGATCTGAGGTCGCCGGTTTCCCCGGGACCTTTCCTAACTCATGCTGCCCCAGGTCCTCTCCGTACTCCTCGTGGCCGTGCTGGCCTTTGTCTCCGGTGCCAGCGGCTTGCTCCTGCCGCTCGCCGCTTTTCATCTGTTCGTGGCCGGGGCCATCCTGCCCCTGATCTTTGCAGCCATGCTGCATTTCGTACCGGTGCTGACCCGCTCCGGCGCACCTCATCCCCTGTTACGCAAACTGCCCTGGCTGGCCCAGGGGGCCGGTGTGGCCGTGGCTCTGGTGCTGGAAGGATTGGCGCCCCGTTGGTTACTCCATCCCCTGGCCACCCTGTTGGCCGCTCTGGCCCTGATTCTGCTGCTCTGGGTGCGGCGGCGGGCCTGTCAGTGCCTGGGGCCGGCCCATCCGGGCTGGCGCTGGTACGGGGCCAGTCTCACCTGCCTGTTGCTGGCCCTGCTGGCGGTGCCGCCCCTGGTTTCCATTCCCGGAGCCTACTGGTCCTTGCGGGGCCTGCATCTGCATCTGAATACCCTGGGTTTCGTGGGACTGGCGGCTCTGGGGACTTTACCTGTGCTGCTGCCCACAGCCCTGGGCCTGCCTGACCCTGAATCCGGGGCCTGGTTAAAGAAGCGACTTTTGCCTGTGTTGGGAGCGGTGCTGCTGATAGCCGTAGGTGCGGCTTTGGCACCTCTTTCCGGATTCAAACTTACAGCCATAGCCCTGGCGGCGGCGGGGGGCGTGATCCTATTCCTGGCGGGGCTGAGTCTGCTGCTGCAATGGCGGGCCCGGTTTTCCCTGGCCGTGCTTTGGCGCGACGGGGCTGCGGCTAGCCTGAGTCTGGCCCTGACAGGTTTTTTGCTCCTCAATCTTGCCGGTCTGGCCCACGGCCTGGGGAGCCTGCTGCCCCGGCCTGCCATCCTGGCCTATGGCCCCGGCTTTCTCCTGCCTCTGGTAACGGGAGCCCTGTCCCAATTGCTGCCCGTGTGGCGCTGGCCGGGCGCCGGTTCGGCGGAGCGCAGTCTCTGGCGTGCCCGTTTGACTGCCGGGGGCCAGTGGCGGGCGCTGGTTTTTCTTGCGGGCGGAGGCTGCGTGCTTGGGGAATTCAATGGTCCGGCTCTGGTGCTGACTGGGCTTGGTATGGGCCATTTTCTGTTGGGCTTGATGCAAGCCTGGCGAGGGACTGTGTCGGGGCGGGGCCGGGCAGGGTAAAATCGCGGTTTTTCCGTTTTCCGGTCTGCCGCCATGCGCTACATCTCCACCCGGGGTCAGTCCCCCGCACTTCCCTTCTGCGACATCCTCCTGGGCGGCCTGGCCCCGGATGGCGGCCTCTATCTGCCGGAAACCTATCCCCAGGTGACCCGGGCCGAGCTGGATGCCTGGCGCAAGCTTTCCTACGCCGACCTGGCCTTTGCCATCCTCTCCAAGTACGTGGATGACATTCCCGCGGCTGACCTGAAGGCCCTGCTGGACAAGACCTACACCGCCGACACCTACTGCTTTGCCCGTCCCGGCGACAACCCGGCCGACATCACCCCCATCCACTGGCTGGAAAAGGGCCAGTTGGCCCTGCAGGAACTCTCCAACGGTCCCACCCTGGCCTTCAAGGACATGGCCATGCAGCTCTTGGGCAACCTGTTCGAGTACGTGCTGGACAAGCGGGGCGAGACCATCAACATTCTCGGCGCCACCTCCGGCGACACCGGCTCCGCCGCCGAATACGCCATGCGCGGCAAGCACAACGTGAAGGTTTTCATGCTCTCGCCCCACGGCAAGATGAGCGCCTTCCAGCGGGCCCAGATGTACTCCCTGCAAGACGCCAACATCTTCAACATCGCCGTCACCGGCATGTTCGACGACGCCCAGGACGTGGTGAAGGCCGTCTCCAACGACGCCGAATTCAAGTCCAAGTACAAGATCGGTGCCGTCAATTCCATCAACTGGGCCCGGGTGCTGGCCCAGATCGTCTACTACTTCAAGGGCTACTTCGCTGCCACCGAGAACAACGACCAGCAGATGTCCTTCTGCGTGCCCTCCGGCAACTTCGGCAACATCTGCGCCGGCCACATCGCCCGCCAGATGGGCCTGCCCATCGCCCAACTGGTGCTGGCCACCAACGAAAACGACGTGTTGGACGAGTTCTTCAAGACTGGCGTCTACCGCCCCCGCAGCACCGCAGAAACCAATGTGACCTCCAGCCCCTCCATGGACATCTCCAAGGCCTCCAACTTCGAACGCTTCGTCTTCGATCTGGTGGGCCGTGACGGCGCCGTGGTGCGTGACCTGTGGAGCAAGGTGGATGCGGGCGGTGCCTTCGACCTGCGCGGCACCCCTTACATGGAAAAGCTGCCCGGCTTCGCCTTCATCTCCGGCAAGAGCACCCACGCAGACCGGCTGGCCACCATCAAGTCCGTATATCAGCAATACGGCGTGATGATCGACACCCACACCGCCGACGGCGTGAAGGTGGCCAAGGAGCATCCGCAACCCGCCGGGGTGCCCCTGGTGGTGCTGGAAACGGCCCTGCCCGTGAAGTTTGCCGAAACCATCCGTGAAGCCCTGGGGTGTGACCCCGAGCGTCCCGCCGCCCTGGAAGGCATCGAAAAGCTGCCCCAGCAGGTGGAAGTGATGGCCCCCGATGTGGCCGCCATCAAGGCCTACATGGTGGCCCGCCTCTAAGCCTTAGCAGCAAACCCAAGGCGGCCTCCGTGGCCGCCTTTTTTATCCGTACTTTTCCGGTGGCACTGGTGGCACCCAAATACCGGAACCCGTGAAAAAAGGAGAATCCCATGGCCGGCAAGCAGAAATCCCACATGACCTATGAGCAGTATCTGGACGAAGTGGCCACCCTGCTGACCGAGATTTACACCATGGAAGACGACGCGGCCATCCAGATGGTGATGCGCGCCCAGGCCGATGATTTCTTCTCCCCCCACGACGACGATCCCACCATGTGCACCCAGGAACGGGCCGAGCAGGATGTGCGTCAGGTGTTCAAGCAGTACAAGCTGAAGAAGCGGTGAAACGGGAAGGTCTGAGTTCGACCCTAAGCGGTAGTTGCTAATTGAGGAAAGCAGCCAGTCAGTCCAGCAGACTGGCTAAAGTTTCAAGGGAAATTCATTCAGATGAGCTTCGAGGACGCCAGCTGCAAACTGCGTTCTCATCGGTGAAGTCAACCGATAACCTATAGGTCTTACCCCAACTTGGGGTGAGATTCAGTATGAAGTAACGTTCCCGATACTCAATTATTCCGTTGTATTGATCTCCGTTGTCGGCAGGCCAATCGTCGCTTACGAAAATTCCAGGTTTCCAAAGCGGGGGATTCAATTCGCTGAAGGCGACAATAGGGAAAATGCTTGGCTCCTCCGTATCCCGATTAGTTGGGCCGTATTCATTTTCGCTATAGATGAGATACCGGGATCCGAACGGCGGCAAAGCATATATTTTGTACGGTGGGAGCTCGTAATAGGCCTTGCCTTCATCCATCACGGTGTCAATATCATCCCCGGTAACTCCTGAGCCGTAGGTATATATAAAAGTCAT
>QKDJ01000107.1 GCA_003252145.1 Azovibrio restrictus | reverse complement strand
CGGCAGCCCGTTCCGGATTGGCGTGAGGAAGGACGATCACGAACTCATCGCCCCCCAGTCGGCTCACCAGACCTTTGTCTTCCACTAGGCGTGAGAGCCGGTGGGCCACGGCCTGGAGCAACAGGTCCCCGGTGAAGTGGCCCAGGGAGTCGTTGATGTTCTTGAAGTGATCCAGATCCACGAACAGCAGGGCCAGCTGGGTCCGGTGCTCTCGCACCAACTGCATGCTGGCTTCCGTGCGTTCGCCCAGCAGGCTACGGTTGGGCAGGCCGGTCAGGGCGTCGTAGAAGGCCATTTCCCGAATGCGCTCTTCGTTCTGCTTTTGGGTCGTGATATCGGTAAAGGAGCCCACCATGCGCAGGGCCCGACCATTGGCAGACCGCTCCACGACGCGGCCCCGTTCCAGGACCCAGATGATGCGCCCATCGGTCCGGCGCAACCGGTGTTCCGAGCGGTAGATGTCCGTTTTGCCCTTGAGGCAGTCAATGATGGCCCGGCGCACCGAGCTGCGCTCCTCATCCAGCAGATGGGTGCTGATTTCCTTGGGGGTGGTGGCGACCGGGCCGACTTGTTCAAGTCCTAGCATGGTCGCCAGGGCCTGGTTACCGAGAAAGTCGTCCTGGGCCAGATCCCAATCCCAAATGCCATCGCTGGCGGTTTCCAATACCAGGGAGAGCCGTTGTTCATGGACCCGGATATGGTGTTCTGCCATGTCGATCCGGTCCATGAATTCGTTGAAATTCTCGGCCAGTTCCCGGATTTCCTCGCTCCCTTGCTCCCGAACCCGGCCTGGCTTGTTACCTTGTGCCAATTGACGGATTTCCTGGGTCAGGGCTTCCAGAGGGCGCAGGAAACGATGGGCCAACAGCCAGATCAGAGGAATGGTGAGGATGCCCAGGCCCAAGGCCAGAATCAGGGTGTTACGGGTCATGCGCACCACGGGTGCCAGGGCCTCGTCCGCGGGATACACCACAGCCAGATTCCAGCCGGTGGTCTGCATGGGCCGGTGGGAGATCAGCATCTGCCGTCCATCTTGCAACTGGGCTGGATGGACGCCGGAGATATCGGGGGCTGGCAACAGCGCCTGATCAGATTCCGGTAGGGGTTTGAGCAGGTAGTCCGGATTCGGATGCATGATGACCAGACCATTGGGGTGGGTCAGTTGCACGTAACCGCTTTCCCCGATGCGCAGGTTGCGCAGGTCCCCCAGCATATTGGCCTTGAAGAGGTTGAGTACGCCGGCTAGGATGCCTTGCAACTCGCCTTTTTCATTCAGGATGGGGGTGGCCAGGATAATGATGGGCTGGCGGGTGACCCGTCCGAGGATGGGGGGGGAGATATAGGAGCGGCGTTCCTTGATGAGCTGGCGGATGTAGTCCCGGCTGGATAGGTCTAATCCCCGGCGGCCGGATACCAGAGGCCAATCCACCAACAACTGTCCCTCGGGATTGAAAACGTACAGGTCGTCTATCAGGGAAAGCAGAGCGCTTTGCTCTTGCAGGTAATGCTCAAGAGCGTCGTTGTCGCTCAGGTCGGAAAGGGGGAAGTGGCTGGCGGTGCGTTCCAGAGCAGTCATGCGGTCGGAAATTTTCTCGTCCAGACTGGCTCGGGTTTGCTCGACCAGGGTGTCGATCTGGGATTCGAGCAGGGACTGCTGCTCGGGGTGCAGCAGAAGAATCTGGGCCAGGGCCTGAAGGCCCAACAGAAGCAGGGCAAACAGGCCAGCGGCAAGCGCCAGCTTGACCTTCAGGCTACGGGCGTTTTTTTGAGGCTTGGTATTCAAGGCCATCCATCAGCTCGATGACGATGTCAATGCAATAAAACTGGAGAGGCCATTGTACGGTGGGTTTCCTTATACTGAAAGTAGTATGTGTCATATTTGAGGAAGGGGGGCTTCTGGTGTTGGCGTTGCGCTGCGAAGGGCCTCCAACAGGGCGCCAACCGCTGGTTTGCAGCCCTGGCGGCGTCGCAAGAAGACCGTGGTGACCTGGCCGATATGGGTGGGCATGGAGTGACGGGTCACATGGCGGGCGTCCGGTAGTCTTTGCAGGAGACTGTCGGGGATCAGTGCGATTCCCATACCGGCGGCAACGCAGCCCAGCATGGTGTGATAGGAGGCCAGCTCCACAACCCGTTGCGGAGGAACCCCTTGTTCAGCCAGCCAGGACTCAAGGCGCAGGCGATAGGCGCAACCGGCTTCGAAGGTCAGCAGGGTGGGGCAGCCCAGATCCTTGGGGCTGAGGATGCTGGGGCTCCCGGGAGGGGTGACCAGCACCAGTTCTTCCTGGAATACCGGCTGAATATCCAGTTGTTCATGGTCAATGGGCCCGGCCACCAGGGCGCAGTCCAGGCTGCCGTCCAGAACTCCCGCCGTCATCCGGGCGGTGGGGCCGGTTCGTAGCTCCAGGCTCACGCTCGGGTAGCGTTGATGAAAGGCTGCCAGGACCGGGGGTAGGCGGGTGGCTGCCGTGCTTTCCATGGCGCCCAGGCGCAGATGCCCCTGGGGCGTGCTGCTTTGAACGGCTTGGCGTGCTTCGTCAGCCAGGTCCAACAGGCGTTCGGCAAAGCCCAGTAGGAGGGCGCCACTGGGGGCCAGGCGCAGGCGCCGCTGTTCCCGGATGAACAATTCCGTTCCCAGATCGGCTTCCAGTTGGCGGATGCGGGTGGTGATGTTGGATTGAACCCGGTGCAGCACCCGGGCGGCTCCGGTGATGCTGCCGGTATTGACCACCGTGCGAAAGATATGCAGGTCGCTCAGTTCCATTCTCAATCCGTGATGAATTTGTTCTCAATAATTCATTTTACGAGATTTTATTCTCTGGCTAAGCTCACTTTCATGATTTTGACGGAGCAAGGCGATGGAACAGGAACGGGAGCATCTGGTGGGGTATCTGGCGGCCCTGGGGACCGTGGCCATCTGGAGTGGTTTCATCCTGATTTCCCGTTGGGGAGGCCGGACCGGACTGACCCCCTACGATGTGCTGGCCCTGCGCTTGGGAACGGCGGCTTTGCTGCTCCTGCCCTTTTGTCGGGACATGGCCTGGAGCCATTGGCGGGACGGCCGCTTGTGGAGTTTGGCCCTGTTGGGGGGCGTGGGTTATGGCGTGCTGGTGTACGCCGGGTTCAAGACAGCGCCGGCGGCCCACGGGGCGATTTTGTTGCCCGGTCTGCAACCTTTTCTGGTGGCGGCAGCCGCCTGGCTGATCAGTGGCACCCGCATGGCTCGGGAGCGGCTGTTGGGGCTGGTGTGCATCGGTCTGGGCGTGCTGCCGGTGGCATGGCCCATGGTGCGGGAAGGAAGTGCCTGGTCAGCTGATTTGCTCTGGGGGGATGGCTTGATTTTGCTGGCTTCGGTGGTCTGGGCTTTTTACAGTGTGCTGGCCCGGCGCTGGGGGTTTTCGCCCTGGCTCCTGACCCGTTTCGTGGCATTGGCTTCTGCCCTGGTCTTTCTTCCCACCTATCTGATGTTCCTGCCCAAGGCTTTGGGGAGTGTGCCGGTCTCCGTGCTATTGATTCAGGGCCTCTACCAAGGCATCGGTCCGACCATTGTGGCCATGCTCCTGTTTTTGCGAGCTGTGGCGATTCTTGGGGCAGAGCGGACGGGGGCCATGATTGCGCTGGTGCCCGTGTTGGCAGGGCTGGCTGCCGTGCCGGTATTAGGAGAGCAGATGTCCGTCTGGCTGCTGGGCGGACTGGTATTGGTGTCGGCGGGGGCTTTCATGGCGGCCCGTCCCGTGAGTCGAATGGTGAGGAGTCAAACATGCCCTACGTGAATATCAAGATTACCCGTGAAGGTGCGACGGTGGCCCAGAAGGCCGAACTGATCGCTGGAGTCACCCGCTTGTTGCAGGAGGTGCTGGGCAAGAACCCGGCCACCACCGTGGTGGTGATTGATGAGGTGGAAATGGATAACTGGGGTATTGGCGGCGAGCAGGTCACCCTGAGACGCCAGCGGGGTCAGTGAACGCAAGGGGAGGGCAGGGGGCGGGCAAGATGCGATAATGGCGCCTTGCTCTCATCCCGGTTCCTGATCCATGCCCATCCAATGGTTCCCCGGCCACATGACCTCGGCTCGCAAGAAGGCGGCCGAGACCCTGGCCAAAACCGATGTGGTCATCGAAGTGCTCGATGCCCGCATCCCCGAAGCCAGCTGCAATCCCATGATCCGCCAGTTGCGGGACTTCCGGCAGCGCCCCTGCCTCAAGGTCCTGAACAAGGCCGATCTGGCTGATCCGGCAGCCACGGCGGCCTGGCTGGACTTCTACAACCGCCAGCCGGGGGTGAAGGCGGTGGCCCTGTCCTGCAAGAACCCGGCTGAGCCGGGCCGCATTCCCAGCCTGTGCCGTCAGCTGGCCCCCCATCGTAATGATCTGGTCAAGCCTCT
>QKDJ01000214.1 GCA_003252145.1 Azovibrio restrictus | reverse complement strand
CCAGGGTCTGCAGCAGCTTGCCGCCAGCGGGCACCGTGATGGTCCGCTCCCCGTTGATTTCAATATTCACGTCACCGCTGGAGACCAGACGGGCGCGCGCCACAAGGATGAAACCAGCCAGTGCAAGCACGATGCCGGTGAACATCCCGATGGCGAGGACGATTTCCTGTGTATTCATCCTATCTGAACCCCCTTAGAGCTGAATGCCGGAGAAGGACATGAAGCCCAGCGACATCAGCCCGATGGTAATGAAGGTGATGCCCAGGCCTTGCAGGCCGGCGGGCACATCGCTGTACTTCAGCTTCTCGCGGATACCGGCCAGCAGCGCGATGGCCAGGGCCCAGGAGGCCCCGGAACCCACGCCATAGACCACACTCTCGGAGAAGTTGTAGTCCCGCTCCACCATGAACAGGGAACCGGCCATGATCACGCAGTTCACCGTGATCAGGGGCAGGAAGATACCCAGGGCGTTGTAAAGGGCGGGCACGTACTTATCCAGGAGCATTTCCAGGATCTGCACGATGGCGGCAATCACACCGATGTAGGTAATCAGCCCCAGGTAGGACAGATCCACATCGGGCATACCGGCCCAGGCCAGGGCCCCATCCCGCAACAGGTAGGTGTACATCAGATTGTTGGCCGGAACGGTCACTACCTGCACCACGACCACCGCAATACCCAGACCGATGGCGGTTTCAACCTTCTTGGAAATGGCGATGAAGGAGCACATGCCCAGGAAGAAAGAGAGCGCCATGTTCTCGATGAACAGGGTGCGGACGAAAAGACTCAGAAGGTGTTCCATATTAGTAGGCCTCCTTTTCGCTGACCTGAGGCGCCATGCGGAACGTGGGTTGCTCCACCTGCCCCTTCTTCCAGGAACGCAGGGCCCAGATGAAGAGCCCGATCAGGAAGAACGCAGAAGGAGGCAGCAGCAGCAGGCCGTTGGGCACATACCAGCCACCATCCTTGGCCAGATGCAGGATTTCGATACCGAACAGCTTGCCGGCACCAAACAGCTCCCGAACGATACCCAGAGATAGCAGCATCGCGCTGTAACCCAGACCGTTACCGATACCATCCCAGAAGGACAGGATGGGCGGGTTCTGCATGGCGAAGGCTTCTGCCCGGCCCATGACGATACAGTTGGTGATGATCAGCCCCACGAACACGGAGAGCTGCTTGGCCAGGCTGAAGGCGTAGGCCTTCAGGACCTGATCCACCACGATCACCAGGGAGGCGATGATCACCATCTGCACAATCATGCGGATGGAACCCGGAATCTGCTTCCGGATCATGGCGATGAACAGGTTGGAGAAGGCCGTCACCAAAGACAGGGCAATGGCCATCACCATGGCCGTCTTCAGGTTGGAAGTAACCGCCAGAGCCGAACAGATGCCGAGGATCTGCAGGCCGATGGGGTTGTTGTCGAAGACCGGATTGAACAGGACTTCCTTGACAGTCGGTTTTTGCGCCATGGTCAGACCCCCTGGTTACGCAATTTGGCCAGATAGGGGCCGAACCCCTGCTCGCCGAGCCAGAACTGAAGCAGATGATCCACGCCCTTGCTGGTCAGGGTGGCGCCCGCCAGGGCATCCACCTGATGACCCACTTCAGGGCTGGCAGGATCCACACCACCCTTGACGATCTTGATGTTGGGCTTGCCTGCCTCATCAAAAAGCGTCTTGCCGGGCCACAGGGCCTTCCACTTGGGATTGTCCACCTCGCCGCCCAGACCCGGGGTCTCGGCATGCTGGTAGAAGCCCAGGCCCACCACCGTGTTCATGTCCGGCTTGATGGCCAGGAAACCGTGCAGGGTGGACCACAGACCATAGCCGCGGATGGGCAGGATCAGGGCGGTCGTCTTGCCGTCCTCTTCCAGCATGTACACCGTGGTGAATTGCTCCCGGCGCTTGATCTGGGCCTTATCCTCCTCACCGCTCAGGGCCCGGGACAGCTTGGGGTCCTTGGAAGCCTTGAGGGGGTCAAAGGTGATGGGGTCCATGTCCGCCACGTATTCGCCCGTGGTCAGATCCACCACCTGGGCCTTGATGCGGCTGTTGAACAGCTCCTTCACTTCCTTGGAAGAAAGATTGGCACCACCGATGCCGGCAATGGCCAGGATGCTGCGCTGCTTGTCCAGCAGGCGGTTTTCCACCTGCACGGGCTTCAGGGAAACAGCGGCCCCGGCCACGAAGACCGAAGCCACCAAGCTCACCGACAGGGCCACCAGCAGGGTGCGGACGGTCGATTCTTTATTACTGGACATGGCGTGCCATCCTCCGCTTGATGTTGGCCGTGACCACGAAATGGTCGATCAGGGGCGCGGCGAGGTTGGCGAACAGGATCGCCAACATCATGCCTTCAGGGAAGGCCGGATTCACCACACGGATCAGCACCACCATGATTCCGATGAAGGCGCCAAAGATCCATTTGCCCGTATTGGTCATGGCGGCAGACACCGGATCGGTAGCCATGAAGATCATGCCGAAGGCGAAACCGCCCACCACCATGTGCCAGTACCAGGGCATGGCGAACATGGGGTTGGTGACGGAACCGATGCTGTTGAACAGCATGCTCATGCCCACCATGCCCAGCATGACGCCGGACACGATGCGCCAAGAGGCAATCTTGGTCAGCAGCAGCACAGCGCCGCCGATGAAGATGGCCAGGGTGCTGACTTCACCGATGGAACCCTGCATGGTTCCCAGGAAGGCATCCCACCAGGTGAGACCACCTTGGGCGATGAATTCCATCCCGCCAGCCGCTGCCAGACCCAGGGGGGTGGCGCCGGTAAAGCCATCCACCGCCGTCCATACCGCATCGCCGGAAAGCTGGGCGGGATAGGCAAAGAACAGGAAGGCCCGGCCGGTCAGGGCGGGATTGAGGAAGTTCTTGCCCGTACCGCCGAAGACTTCCTTACCGATCACCACGCCAAAGCTGATGCCCAGAGCCACCTGCCACAGGGGAATGGTGGGGGGCACGATCAGGGCGAAAAGCACGGAGGTAACGAAGAAGCCTTCGTTGACTTCGTGCTTGCGGATGGAAGCAAACAGCACTTCCCAGAAGCCGCCCACCACGAAGGTCACCAGGTAGATGGGCAGGAAGTAGGCCGCACCATGGATCAGGTTGTCCCAGACGCAGGCCGGATCAAAACCGGCAAACATGCGGATCAGGGCCAGATGCCAGTTACCCTGGGCAGCCGCCAGCAGATCGGGCTGGGCCGCATAGGCCGTATTGGCCTGGAGTCCCAGGTTCCACATACCGAAGAACATGGCTGGGAAGGTGCAGAGCCAGACGGTGATCATCATCCGCTTCAGGTCCAGACCGTCGCGCACATGAGCGGTGGTCTTGGTGACGCTGCCGGGACGATAGAAGAAGGTATCGGCCGCTTCGTACAGGGCGTACCACTTTTCGTACTTGCCGCCCTTTTCGAAGTGATGCTCGATCTTGTCCAGATAGTCGCGCATACCCATGAATCAGCCCTCCTTCTCAATGCGGGTCAGGTTGTCCCGCAAAATGGGGCCGTACTCGTACTTGCCCGCACAGACATAGCTACACAGGGCCAGGTCTTCCTCGTCCAGTTCCAGACAACCCAGCTTCTGGGCCATGTCGCTGTCGCCCACGATCAGGTAACGCAGCAACTGGGTCGGCAGGATGTCCAGGGGCATCACTTCTTCGTAGTTGCCCACGGGCACCATGGCCCGGGGACTACCGTTGGTGCTGGTGTTGAAGGCAAACTTTTTGCCGCCCATGAGCTTGGACACGAAGATATTCATGACCGAATGCTTGTTCACCCCGGCACGCATGTAGTGCAGGAGCTCCCGCTCGTCACCTTCCTCCAGGCAGGACACCTGCTGGTGGTAGCGCCCCAGGTAGGCAAAAGCGCCCCGGGCGGTACGGCCACCGAAGACGGAGCCGGAAATCACCCGGGACTTGGTGCCCTTGAGTTCACCGGCCGTCAGCTCTTCCAGGTTGGCGCCCAGGCGGGTCAGCAGCAGACGGGGCTTGGCCACCAGAGGACCGCCCAGAGCCACCACACGATCCGTCCAGAGCTGGCCAGTGACAAAGAGCTTGCCCACGGCGATCACGTCCTGATAACCAATCTGCCACACGGACTTGTGAGCGCTGACGGGGTCCAGGAAATGGATATGGGTACCAGGCAGACCGGCCGGATGGGGACCGGCAAACTGTTCCATCTGAACATTGGCCAGGCCGACACCGGGAATACTGTCTTGCGCGCCGGTACAGACGAAAACCTTGGCCAGACGGGCCAGGACCTTCAGGCCTCGGGCAAAGTCGTCCTGATACTGGGCGATCACCAGGGCAGGGTCGGCCGCCAGGGGATGGGTATCGATGGCGGTGACGAAGATGGAGGCCGGCGTGGCATCCACAGC
>QKDJ01000135.1 GCA_003252145.1 Azovibrio restrictus | reverse complement strand
ACCGGATCAGGTGGCTGCGTCGCTCCGTTACGTGGATCACCGGGGCCAGCCCACTCAGGTCTACCCGCTCAACCCCAACGGCTCACCGGATGGCCTCACCGGTGTTACCACTCCGGATGGTCGCTTCACCATCATGATGCCCCACCCGGAACGGGTGTTCCGCAGCGTGCAGATGTCCTGGCATCCCAAGGACTGGTCTGAGGATAGCCCCTGGCTGCGCATGTTCCGCAACGCCCGGCGCTGGGTGGGCTAAACCCCTGCACTTTGTTGTTCCGCGTCCTAGCACGCAAAAGAAATGGCCCGGAATCTTCCGGGCCATTTTTGTTGGGGTACAGCGTGGAACTTAGACGGAATACTGAGTCACGGCCTTCTGCATCCGATCCACCAGGTTATTGAGATGCTCCACGGTGGTATTGGTTTGATCAACCGAACTCATGTTCTGGTCCGTCATGGAGGCAATGCGCTCCACGCTTCCCGCCATCAGTGACATGGCCTGTTCCTGCTCCCTGGAGGAATGGGTGATGTCGGCAACCATGGCGATGGTGGCGCCCATCTGGTCCTTGATTTGGTGCAAGGCCCGCTGGGCGTTCTGGACCAGATCCACGCCGTTTTCCACCTGCTCGGCACCAGAGCGCATGCCGCAGACCGCCTTGCCAGTTTCTTCCTGGACAGACTGAATCATGTGGCTGATCTCTTCCGTGGCTTTGGTGGTGCGTTCTGCCAGCTTACGGACCTCATCAGCCACTACGGCAAAGCCACGGCCCATTTCGCCCGCTCTCGCCGCTTCAATGGCGGCATTCAGGGCCAATAGGTTGGTTTGATCGGCAATTTCCTTGATGACGCCGGTGATACGGGAAATTTCCTCGGATTGTTGCCCCAGGCGTTCCACCTGGGCGGCCGAGGTCTTCACCGTGTCGGCCAGGGTGAGGATGGTGTTGCAGGCCTGGGCGGACAGGCGTTCCCCTTCGGAAGATGCATCGGCCACGGTTTGAGCGGTGTCGTGGGTTTCCGAGGCATGGGTGGCCACTTCGCTGATGGAGGTGGAAATTTCCTCGATGCCCGCTGCTGCTGCTGTGGTGGCATCACTTTGGATCCGGGCCGCATCATTCACATGGGCAATCCCCTGATGAACTTCGTTGGACATGCGTTGAACCTGCTTGGCCGTGTCGGCCATGCCTTGCACCATGGCCTGGACGGAGGATACGAAGCGATCTAGCTTGCGCATGAGAATGCCCAGATCGTCCTGGCGATTCAGGTCAAAACGTTGTTTCAGATTGCCGGAAGTCAGCAGATGCTCCAGGTAGGCGGCACTGTTATTCAGATCCCTGCGAAAACGGGGGAGGAAGCCCAGCAGGAAGAACAGGGCCAGAGCAAGGCCCAGCCCACCTAGAATCTGCAACAGGCTGGATGCCCCTTCAGGAAGCATGCCGCCAAAGATCAGGGCCAGACTCAATAGCGTGGCAAGAACGCCCATGATCATGGGCTGGGCTTCCAGGCTGGCAAAGGCGGTGAAAGGGCTGCGAATACGGGGAACTACGCGTCCATGCAGGATGCGGATGGAGCGATCGCCACGATTGACCCGTTGGTAGGCCCCTTCAGCTGCCTTGATTTCCTCGCGGCTGGGACAGGTACGGACAGATTGATAACCCACAATCTGCCCCTTTTCCCGCACAGGAGAGGCATTGGCAATGACCCAGTAGAAACCGCCATCCTTACGCCGATTTTTGACAACCCCTCGCCAGGGACGGCCTTGCTGCAGATCGCGCCACATGTCCTCGAAGGCAGCAGGGGGCATGTCCGGATGGCGGACCATGTTGTGCGGTTGCCCCAGCATTTCGTCATGCCGGTAGCCGCTGATGTTGGTAAAGGCTTCGTTTGCTTCAGTGATGACACCTTTGAGATCGGTGCGTGAGTAGATGAACTCGCCTTCTGGCAGCAGGGTCTCCACCTGCGTCACAGGCTGGTTGGTGCGCATTTATACAGCTCCTGGCTGGATTTTCTTAAAAACTTTGGTTTGCCCTTATTGCCTTGGGCATATGACCATGCTGCCATATTGCACACGGCATGGAAAGGGTGAAAGAAGGGATTTACCTGCATTTTCAGCTTTTGGGAGCGAGGCTCCCTTGGTTGTGATTTGCATGCTTCTCAATGGAGCTCGTGAGGGGGCAGATTGTCGAGTTTGTCGATTACCGGAGTCTGTCTTGCGCCATCTAGGGTTTGTGCTTTTTGGCTTGTTTCCGTGTTTGCTCTGGGCGTGTCCTGCAGTCTCGTTCAATGGGCCTGAACAGGTCCGGCTCAACGGAGAGGAGGTGTTGATCGTTACCCATGCCAGTTCCTCCTATGACGCCAGATTCAGCAGTAAACGAGGGGTGGATGAGGCGGTGCGCTTTGCCCGAGACCGAGGCATGCCGGTGATCTTTCTTCAGGACGACACGCCTGAACGCTTTTATTTCATGGAAGACTGCGCGCCGGACTATAAGGTGTATTCGGAAGGGGGCGAGTTTTCCTTCCCATTGCCCGTTTCGCATGTCTACGTGGTGGGCGGCCATTTGGAGCTTTGTCTCCTGGCCACCCTGAACGACATTCTCCTGGCATGGTCGCGGCAGGCTCCAGCCAATCGGACCATTACCTTCTTCATGGATGGCATCTATTCCAATGGCCATAGTGTGGAGCCGGATGATCCTTTCTATGATGATTTCCAGCGCTTCATGGGCGTCATCATGTACGGCCGTCCTCAGGGGGAGCATTGGCCCAAGCTGAATCTGCTGGAGACCATGGGGGTCATCATCAAGGAAGAAGGGGAGTTGGCCTATTTGAGCAAGATACTGCCCCGCTACGATCGGACCTTGTCGGATTATCGAGTGGAGCTGCAGTTGAATGATTCAGTGGTGAAGGTATTGCAAGCTGCTCCGGGTTGGCACCCACCCACGGTACGCTTTCAATTTCTGGACTCGGCGCAACGGTACAATTCTGTTCATTGAGTGCATGCGGGGATTCCCCGCCTTGAAGAGGTTTTCATGAATCAGCAAGCAACCCGAAAAGTACGCTGGCCCCTCATCCTTGGCGGCGCGCTGTTGTGTATTGGACTGGTAGTCGTGGTTCTGTTCCAGTACGCGGTCCATCTGCTCAAGGGGCAGGTGGAAGAGGCTTTGGGCCCCAAGGCAGAAGTACAGGAAATTCGGGTGGGGCTGATGGGTGTGGAATTGCTGGGCATCCGTCTACCCGCAGGACGTGAGCCGGGCAGCGCCGCCTGGCCGACGGAGGACTTGTTGCGGGCCGATAGAGTGCTGGTGGAGCCCTCTATTGCTGATCTATTCAATGCCCGTATCGTCTTGCGCCGGATCCGTGTGGAGGGGGGCTACCTGTCCATGTTGCGTACCCGGAGCGGAAAATTGCGAGTGCTGCCCAGCCTCACCGAACAGGCTGTCCAAAGTGGCGATGCCCAGAAGTCTACCGGGCCGGAAGTGTCTCTGGGACGAGTGGAACTCGTGGATTGTGCCGTGGAATTTTTCGATGCGTCAGTGGGGCGCAAGCCAGTGAAGATTCGCTTGGAGCAGCTACAAACCCGGCTGGGGCCATTGCAGTTGCCCGGGCTCCAGGGGCGTAGCCAGCTGTCCTTGAAAGGTGTCGTAAAGGGGATTCGGCAGGATGGGCAGGTTCAGCTTGAAGGTGATGTGGAACTGGCAACCCGGGAATCCGACATCACCAGTCGCTTGCGGGGTGTGGATCTGACCGTTTTTCAGCCCTATCTGATCAAAGCGGCTGAAACAGGCATACGTGGAGGCACCATGGACCTGGACCTGCATACCAAGGTCCAGAAGGGCTACTTGCACGGCCCGGGCACCTTGAGTGTGAAACAGCTGGAACTGGAGTCAGGTAGCAACACCTTCATGGGGATGCCGCGAAGTGCGGTGGTGTCCATGATGGCGGATCGCAAAGGGGAAATCCGGATTCAGTTTGTCCTGGAAGGCAACGTGAATGATCCAGGTTTTTCTCTCAACGAAAATCTGATGACCCGTGTGGGGGCTGCCATGGCGGAGGGGCTGGGTATCAGCCTGGAAGGGCTCACCCGTGGTGTGGGCGGAGCGGGTGGAAGTGTGGTGCGGGGGCTGGGGGAGTCCCTCAACAAGCTATTCAAATAGCCCGTTTGGGCGTTATTCGGAAGCTGTGTCCAGAGGAGCCAGTAGCTGTGTTTCTCGCAGCCTGGCCTTGAAGGCTTTCATCACCGGGCGGGAAATCATGGTTTCCGCCAGGAGTCGCTGTTCGTAGATGAACAGGCGCTGGGCCTCGTCTACTGGTGTAGGAGTGGCGGCAATCAGCGTATGCATTTCAGCAGGCAGTCGGGCACCAGGCAGGTGACGGACTTCTTGATAAAGAGCCGCCATGATGACTTTTTCCTCCTGGC
>QKDJ01000283.1 GCA_003252145.1 Azovibrio restrictus | reverse complement strand
GGGGTATGGCAGTGATCAGGAGCAGGCCCAGCAGCACCAGAACAACTGCCTCGAAAAGACGAATCCACTGGGGGGGGGTGAGCGCTTCTCCCGCCAGTAGGCTTTCCAGCACCTGGGCGTGGATGTCTACGCCGGGCATTTTTTCTCCCAGAGGGGTGACGACCCGGTCTTGCAGGCCCGTACCGGTAAAGCCAAGAAGAACGAAGCGCTGGTTGAAATTTTCCAGGGGAATGCGGTTTTCCAACACATCCACAGCCGAGAAATAGCGGTCCGGCTGAAAGGAACCAAAGTGCAAGAGCAACTCCCCATTTGCTTGGGTGGGCAGGCTGTAATCCCCGATATTTACTTGCTTGATCTGACCGTCCTTCACCTGGGCCTCCACGGCAGGGGCATCCAGGGCGATACGCAGCATTTCCGGCCCCAGGGAGGCCACCGGCATGCCGGCTACATTGGCAATCAGGGGCACCCGGCGCATGACCCCGCGTTCCGGGTCCAGCAAAGCCGGGTCTGCCTGGGCGTTGAGTAGGGCCTGCCCCTGGGCGGCTGCTTCTAACACCGGCAGACTGGCAATGGCTCCGGTGAAGTTCTGTGCTGCGCCCAAGGTGTTGCCACCCCGGCTCAGTACCGGTGTGACTCGCAACTGGGTACGGGCACTGGCGGGCAGGCCATTGGTGGCGGCCATGCCCAGCACGGATGGGGTGCGATTCAGGGTTGCCGCCAGTCGTTGATCTGGGTCATCCAGTTGGCGGGTTGGCAGCGTCGGATAAAGTTGGCGCAGGCTGGCCGGACTCAGACGGTCAGGCTCGGGAAAAATCATGTCCAGGCCGATGGCCAGAGGCTCTGCCTCCCCAATCCGGTCCACCAGCCGGGCTAGGGTCTGGCGGGGCCAGGGCCATTGGCCCAGGGCTGCCAGGCTTTTTTCATCCACGGCCACCACCACGGCAGGGGCATCGGATCGGTCCCGGGGGGATTGGCGTTGCATCCGGTCAAACTGGGCGTTTTGCAGGGAAAACAGGGGGGTATATTCAATGAAACTCTGGCCTACCAGGGCAGCGATCAGGGCCAGTAGTGCTGCTGGACGGCCCCGGTGGGCGCGCAGAGGGCTGAAAATGAGGGACCAGAGTTGCCGCAGCATGTCAGAGGTCGATGCTTAGTCCGTCGTAGGCAGAAAGGACTTCCAGAGGCGAGCGGCGATTGCGGGAGAGGGCTTCAAAACGGCGGCTGTCTTCCAGGAGTTGATCCAGGCTGGCATCGTCGTTGAGGGGGTCGTGATGGAACAGGGCCAGTCGTTTGGCACCTGCAGCCAGGGCCAATTCCACGCCGATCATGTTGCTGGAATGGCCCCAGTCGGCTTTGACCGATACCATTTCAGCCAAGGAATACATGGCATCGAAGGCGATCAGGTCCGCCTGCCGGAAAAATTCGATGCAGGCGGCCCACTGGTCTTCCCGATCCAGCTTGTGTTCCGAGTCCGTGGCATAGACAAAGCTTTTGCCGTCCTGCTCGAAACGGTAACCGTAGGAGTCACCCCCGTGGAGTTGCAGCATGGCACGAACTTGAAAGCCGGCGATGTTGTAGGTCTCTCCAGGGGCCATGTACTGGAATTCCACCTGCTTTTCCACCAGGGAAAAATCCACGGGGAAGCCCGGTGCGGACATCTGCAGACGCACGGCTTCTTCCAGGTCAGGATGGCAGCCATTGATGATCAGGCGGTTGCCTGGAATATAAAGGGGCGTGAAGAAAGGCAGCCCCATCAGGTGATCCCAGTGCAGATGGGAAATGAAGATATGGTAGGTCTGTGGTGTCTGCGGGCCAAAACGGGCCAGTTTGGCATTGCCCAGGCAACGGGCGCCGCTACCCAGGTCGCAGATCAGGTGTTCAGGGCCGCGGCCTTCGATTTCCACACAGGAGGATTGGCCTCCATAAGTGCCGCGCATGGCAAAGGGGAGGGAATCTACGAATTGGGCGCGGCCCGTGGCGGTTTCCAGTGTTCCTGATGGCTCATGCGCCACTTTTTCCAGCACGGAAAGCAGGCGCTGGCGCACTTGTTCCGCATTCATGGATACGGGCAGGGAACCTCGGGTTCCCCAGAACCGGACCCGCATCAGGCCAGTTCCCCCAGCGCTGCGTCCAGGGTGTCAAAACAGGGAATGACCAGATCGAAGCGGCTGATGCCAAAGACTTCACGCACCATGGGCTGGAATTCGGCGATGCCCAGGCGGCCACCCTGGCTGCGGGCAAAGCGGGTAGCAATCATCAGGGCGCGCAAGCCCGCACTACTGACGTAATTGATGCCGGAAAAGTTGAGAATCAGCGGAAGCTGGCCCTTTTTGCAATTTTCCAGGTGTGGGTGCAGCAATTCCGAGAACGCCATGGAAGAACTGTGGTCAATACGACCGCGAACCATGACGACGTTTGCTTTGGGATGAGCGACTGCTTCCAGTTCCATGCTTGTCTCCTTGCCGTCAGCATTATGCCACGACGCGAGGTCATGGCGTGCGCTCAGGTAGAATAAGCGCCGGAAACTATATATGACTTTAAGCCTATCTGCGGCCAAGCCGCTTTTTTCGTACAAGAAGTTCTGGGCCCACCGCTTTGGCCCGGCTTCTTTCCTGCCCATGTCCCGGGCCGAGATGGATCAACTCGGCTGGGATTCCTGCGACGTGATTCTGGTGACGGGCGATGCCTACATCGACCATCCCAGTTTCGGCATGGCCCTGATCGGCCGCCTGCTGGAGGCCCAGGGCTTCCGGGTGGGCATCATCAGCCAGCCGGATTGGCATTCTGCCGCCGACTTCAAGCGCCTGGGCAAACCCAACCTCTATTTCGGCATCACGGCGGGGAACATGGATTCCATGGTGAACCGCTACACCTCGGACCGGAAAATCCGCTCCGACGATGCCTACACCCCCAACGCTGAGGCGGATAAACGCCCGGATCGGGCCGTGACTGTCTATGCCCAGCGGGCCAAGGAAGCCTATTCTGGGATTCCCGTGGTGGTGGGCTCCATCGAGGCCAGCCTGCGCCGTATCGCTCACTACGATTACTGGAGCGACAAGGTGCGCCGCTCGGTGCTGCCCGACTCCAAGGCCGACATGCTGCTCTACGGCAACGCGGAGCGGGCCCTGGTGGAACTGACCCACCGGCTGGCCAAGGGCGAGAAAATTCAGGATATCCGCGACCTGCGTGGCACGGCCTACATGGCACCCAAGGGTTGGAAGCCGGACGATGACTGGGAGGAAATGGATTCCACTGAAGTGGACCTCCCCGGCAAGGTGGATGCCCATATCGATCCCTACGCCACGAACGATAGCGGCCCCGTGGCCCAGGCCCCGGAAAGCCGGGCGGGTACCGCCGAGCTGAAATTCATGCCGACCATGGCCCGGGTGGCCCTGCGCAAGGAGCGCCGCACTCGCACCGTGGTGCGCCTGCCTTCCTACGAGCAGGTCAAGGACGACCCGGTGCTCTACGCCCACGCCTCCCGCACCCTGCACCTGGAGTCCAACCCCGGCAACGCCCGGGCTTTGGTTCAATCCCATGGGGAGCGGGACGTATGGCTCAATCCGCCGCCCCAGCCCCTGAGTACGGCGGAGATGGATGGGGTCTACGGCCTGCCTTACGCCCGGGCACCGCATCCTGCCTATGGAGAAGCAAAAATCCCCGCCTGGGAGATGATCCGTTTCTCCATCAACATCATGCGGGGCTGTTTTGGCGGCTGCACCTTCTGCTCCATTACCGAGCACGAGGGGCGCATCATCCAGAGCCGTTCGGAAGAAAGCATCCTTCGGGAAATTGAGGAAATCCGCGACAAGACCCCGGGTTTTACCGGCACCATTTCCGACCTGGGCGGGCCCACGGCCAATATGTATCGGCTGGCCTGCAAGGACCCCAAGATCGAATCCTCCTGTCGGCGGCTCTCCTGCGTTTATCCGGGCATCTGCGAAAACCTCAACACCGATCACGCGCCTCTGGTTAGCCTGTACCGCAAGGCCCGGGCCATTCCCGGGGTGAAGCGGGTGCTGATCGGTTCCGGCCTCCGTTACGACCTGGCAGTACGCTCACCGGAATACGTGAAGGAACTGGTGACCCACCACGTGGGCGGCTATCTCAAGATCGCTCCCGAGCACACGGAGGAGGGGCCCCTCTCCAAGATGATGAAGCCGGGCATGGGCGCCTACGACAACTTCAAGCGCATGTTCGAGAAGTTCTCCCGGGAAGCGGGCAAGGAGCAGTACCTGATTCCCTACTTTATCGCCGCCCACCCGGGCACCAGCGACGAGGACATGCTAAATCTGGCCCTGTGGTTGAAGGCCAACAATTTCCGCCTGGATCAGGTACAGACCTTCCTGCCCACCCCCATGGCCCTGGCCACCACCATGTGGCACAGCCGCAAGAATCCCCTGAA
>QKDJ01000300.1 GCA_003252145.1 Azovibrio restrictus | reverse complement strand
GTGGAACAGATCGACCGCAACATCGCTGCCCTGCGTGCCCGTTATGCCAAGGCCAGTATTCAGCAGGAAGCCCTGCCGCCCCGTTCTACGGAAGTTGAGATTACGGCCAATCGTAGTGCCCCCACCCAACAGCGGGCCAATGTGGTCAATCGACCCAGTTACCGTCTGCCCCCTTCGGCGCCCCGAAAAGTACCGGCCCGGGCCAATTAGGTCGGCTCAATCAGTCGAAACGTTGCAGCTGGGCCAGGTTGAGGATGTGAATCTTGCGACCTTCCACCCGGATCAGCTGCTCGTCCGACAGTTCGTGCAGAATGCGGGAGAAATGCTCCTGGGTCAGATTCAGCCGTGAGGCAATGGTGCCCTTGCTGGTGGACAACTGCACCGTGACTTCCTGGGTGTCGGGGCCGGGCTCCGGGGCTTCCCGCAACAGGTAACCAATGACCCGCTGCTTGCCCGAATGCAGGGAGTAGGACTCCACATCGGCCACCAGCCGGTGCAGGCGGCTGGAAAGACTGGCAATCATCTTTTTGCACAGGCCCGGGTCCCGTTCCATGTTGCCGAACAGGGTGCTGCTGGGCAGGAACAGCAACTGGGTATCCACCAGGGCCTGGGCAAAGACCGGGTAGGGCTTTTCCATGAACATCACTGCCTCACCAAAGCTCTGTCCCTGGGAAATGATTTCCACCACCTTCTCGTTGCCCTGGGGAGAGGTGAACGCCAGCTTGATCTGGCCGTACAGCACCAGATGCATCCCCAGGCAGGTATCTCCCTTCTGGAACAGCAACTCACCCTTGGTCAGGGCGCTGACCCGGCTGTCCTGGCTGATGCGGCTGCGCTCTTCGGGGGATAGTCCGCTAAAGAGGGGCTGGCGCGCCAGCAGGGCTTCCACGTTCAGATTAAGTTCCATGGGGTGGGTGTGAAGAAAAGGGGAGCCAAGTCTAACCGAGCGGCTCGGGCTCGGGGGGTAAGGGCACGATTGGCGGCGTGAAAAATGCCAGGCTGCCCTTGCCCGAGGCTTTGACCTGATACATGGCCATGTCGGCCTGGGACAGCAGGTGGGAGCCGGAAACGCTTTGTCCTTGCCGGGTATCCCCATGCAAGGTAATGCCGATGGAGATGCCCAGGCTGAGTTCCAGACCACGCACCATGAAGGGACGGCGAATGGCACTCAGGCATTGCTCCGCCACGGCCCGGGCCGCCTGCTCGGGCTGGGTAAGGTCCGTGAGCAGAATGATGAATTCGTCGCCGCCCAGGCGAGCCACCGTGTCGCTGCTGCGGCGCCCGTCCTGAAGACGCTCGGCCACCTGCATCAGGATTTCGTCGCCCACCTCATGACCATGCTGGTCATTGATAGCCTTGAACCCATCCAGGTCGCAGAACAGCAGGGCCAGGTGTCCGGGTTCCCGTTCCAGCTGGGCCAGGGCCTGGTGCAGGCGTTCTTCCAGCAGGGCGCGATTGGGCAGATGGGTGAGGGGGTCGTGCTGGGCCATGAAGGCCAGGCGGGCTTCACTGGCCCGTAGGGCGGCCTCCTGTTCCTGCAGGCGCTGGACCAGATGATTGAAGCCCTGGGTCAGATGGGCCACTTCGTCCTGGCTGCGAATAGGCAGAGGGGCCAGGGGCTGGGAACCCTCGGCCATGGCATGGATGGCGGTGCTGGCCTCCTGGAGCGGGCGCAAGAGGCGGGACAGGAGCAGGAACATCATGACCAACAGGGGGCCCAGTACGATCAGGGTGCTTTTGAGGTTCATCTCCCGCAGGGCGCGAATGGGTTCCAGGGCTTCGCTGGTGGGCATGCGGGCCACCAGGAACCAGCCGGTGCTGGGGATGCTGACCATGGAGGAGAGTTCTTCCACACCCTTGGCATTGATGGTGATACCCGTACCCCGGTATCCCCCCATGGCCCGGTCATGGAGCAAATTGATGCCGGGAGCGGGAGTGGGTTGCAGGACCATCTCCGGGATGCTGGAGGCCACGAACCATTGGTCCCGGGGAGAAATCAGGAGAAATCCTCCCGTATGGCCCAGGCGGCCCTCGAGAATCTTGTCGAGAAAGCCCGGGGTGTTGAGTAGAGCCACCCCGGCGATGACGGCTTTCAGCCGCCCTTCCTTATCCCGGACCGGGGCTGCCATGACGATCAGAGGATCGCCTGTGGCTCGCCCTCGGGCGGGTTTGCCCATGACCGGGCCATTGCTGCGCTGGGCCGCCTGAAACCAGTCTGACTGGGTGTAATCCAGCTGTTCCCGGCCGGGAACGATGGGGGTTTCACCGATCAGGCCCCGACCTTCCGGGGGAACGATCATCAGGCCGCTATTGAAGAGGGGGTTGAAGGCCTGGTGTTCCTGGCCCCAGGCCTGGAGTGCGGTGTGCTTATGCAGCAAGTCTTGGGGCAGGGTCTGGGCCAGGTGCTGGATGGCCCGCAGGCGGGTAGTCAGGCCGTAATCCACATCCTTGGCCATGGCGGTGGCCACGGACATCTGCTGGGCAGACTGGAGTTCCAGGATTTTTTCCTGCATCAGGGGGAGGGCCAGTGTCAGCCGGACAATCAACCCAAAGATGGCCAGCCCCAGAATCAGGGCGGTCAGGCGGAACTTCAGGGAGTGAGGATTCATGGAGGGCTAGCGGCCACGCAGGAACAGTCGGTCCAACTCGTCCATGGACAATTCGGTCCAGGTGGGGCGGCCGTGGTTGCATTGGCCGGACCGCTCCGTATCTTCCATCTGGCGCAGCAGGGCGTTCATTTCCGGCAAGCTGAGTTGGCGGCGAGCCCGCACGGCCCCATGGCAGGCCATGGTGGCCAGCAATTCGTTGCGCCGGGCCGTCATCAACTGGCTCAGGCCATGTTCCTGCAGTTCGGCCAGCAGGGCACGGGCCAGAGTGGTCGGATCGCCAGCCTGAAGCAGGGCAGGAACCGCGCGCAGGGCCAGCTGTCCAGGGCCGGCCAGGCTGATCTCGAAACCCAGGTCAGCCAAGGCAGCACCATGTTCCTCCACGGCGGCCACTTCCAGGGGCTGGGCACTGAACAGGGCGGGAATCAGCAGGGCCTGGCGGCTCATCTGCTGCTGATCCAGGGCATGTTTCAGTTTTTCGTAGAGGATGCGTTCATGGGCGGCATGCATGTCCACCAGCACCAGGCCTTTGCTGTTCTGGGCCAGGATGTAGATGCCGTGCAACTGGGCCAGGGCATAGCCCAGGGGGGGGCCTTCGGAGGCGGTTTCCGGGAGGGGCTGCGGGGAGAGGGACTGGGGAGCCTGAGCCCGAACCGGGGAAGGAAAGGCCGTGGCCCGGAAGTCGGCATGGCTGCCTTCCCGATGGTAGTCTTCCCGAACACTGCGTGCCAGATCCAGATAGGCCACTGTGGCCGGTTCAGCCATGCCTAATCCCGGCTGGTGCCTGGGCATGGGTGCGGCTGTATGGGCAGTGATTTCCATGGCCCGGGGCTGAGGAGGCTCACTGCCGGAACTTTCCTGAATCGGTGTGGCCAGGGTGCGCTGTACCCCGTGGAATACAAACTGATGCACGGCCCGGGAGTCCCGGAAACGGACCTCGGTTTTGGCCGGGTGCACATTGACATCCACCGTGGCGGGATCCACCTGCAGGAACAGGCACAGGGCGGGCTGGCGGCTGCCATGCAACACGTCCCGATAGGCTTCCCGCAGGGCGTGACCGATGACCTTGTCCCGCACGAAACGGCCATTGACGAAGGTGTACTGGGTGTCCTTGCTCTGGGTGGCCCAGGTGGGATCGATGATCAGGCCTTCCAGGGACAGGGGGCCGGCTTCCACCTGGAGAAGGCGGGCGTGGGCCAGGAACTCGTCGCCAAGAATGGCGCGGATGCGTTCGCTCAGGTCGGACCGGGGTAGTTGCAGGATGCTCCGGCCGTTGTGGACCAGGGTGAAAGCCACCTGAGGATGGGCCAGGGCGATGCGTTTGAAGGCTTCGGCACAGTGGCCGAATTCCGTGCCTTCGGACTTGAGGAATTTGCGCCGGGCCGGAGTGTTGAAGTAAAGGTCGCGCATCTCCACCACGGTGCCGGCCATGAGAGCGGCGGGTTCCGGTTCGGCCCCGGCAATAGTGGAAGATTCAGCCCGGAGTTTCCAGGCATGGTCGCTGCCCCGGGCGCGGCTGGTGAGACTGAGTCGGGCTACGGAGGCCACCGACGCCAGGGCTTCGCCCCGGAAACCCATGCTGGCCACGCCTTCCAGATCGGCCAGGGTGCGAATCTTGGAAGTGGCGTGTCGGGTCAGGGCCAGGGCCAGATCATCACGGGCGATACCGCAACCATCATCACTGATGCGGATCAGCTTCACGCCCCCCTCTTCCAGATACACCTGGATGGCCGTACTGCCGGCATCCAGGCTGTTTTCCATCAGTTCCTTGAGTACCGAGGCCGGGCGTTCCACCACCTCGCCCGCAGCAATCTGGCTAATCAACAGGTCAGGCAGAGCCTGGATGCGAGGCAGGGAGGGAGGGGGCATGGTGGCGGACATGGCGGAATTATACCTTGGGGTAGAATGCGCACTTTTACGCCCACGGCTTTCCATGGAAATTCTCGCCCAGTTCATCGACATCGTTCTGCATCTGGACAAGCATCTGGCCCTGATGGTGGAACAGTACGGGGTGTGGATTTATGCCATCCTGTTCTTCATCATCTTTGCCGAAACCGGCTTCGTGGTGACGCCCTTCCTGCCCGGCGACTCCCTGCTGTTTGTGGCCGGTGCCCTGGCAGCCCTGGGCGGCATGGACATCTGGGTTCTGGTGATCACCCTTTCGGCGGGTGCCGTTCTGGGGAATATGCTCAATTATCAGATTGGGCGTTACCTGGGGCCCAAGGTCTTTCACTGGGAGAACTCCCGCCTGTTCAACAAGGCGGCTCTGCTGAAGACCCATGCCTTCTACGAACAGCACGGGGGCAAGACCCTAGTTCTGTCCCGTTTCTTGCCCCTGTTCCGTACCTTTGCGCCCTTCGTGGCCGGGATTGGGGCCATGCCCTATGGGCGTTTTACCTTCTTCAACCTTCTGGGAGGGGTGGGATGGGTCTGTTCCCTTTGTTTTCTCGGTTACTGGTTCGGCAACCTGCCCTGGATACGCCAGAATCTTTCCCTGATGATTGTGGGCATCATCGTCTTTTCCCTGATTCCCGTCCTGGTGGGCTATCTCAAGCACAGGAAGGCCCCATGCGACGCAGCCTGATCCTGGTCTGTGCCTTGGCGGTGGTGACCGGTTGCGCCACCAAGTCCGGGCCGGATGGCCGGGCAGAAACCCATTTTGATCCCAAATATCTGGCCAAGACCGATATTGACCGGGTGGTGGATACCTCCCGGACTCAGGTGATGGAAGGGCTGTTGCGCATTGCCGACAAACTCTATCGGCGCAATCCCCGGGAATGGCAGAAGGTGGGGCTGGTGGATCGCAATGCTGCCCTGGAGCGCCTGCGGCATTTCCGCAGTGAGCCCCCGGCCGAGCTGGCCGGGCGCCGTGAAGGCGTTGCGGCCCTGGAGGCCTTCAGTCCGGTCTACGAAGGGGATCGGGTGGCGGCCCTGATGTACGGTCTGCTGACCATGGCGGATGCGGCCTACGAGCATAAGGATGAGTTTTTCCTCCTGGATTCCCTGGATGAGCAAAAGCTCTACAACTGTGCGCGCAATCTGGAGATTGCCATCTGGAAACTGGCTGCAGCCCTTGACCAGCAGGGGATGCCTCTCCTGTTATCCAATGAAATGGACGATACCGTCCGTAATTTGTCCTTTGAGCGGGAATTCGGTCGCCTGATTGGGGTCCTGGATTTCCTGTCCAAGGTGGTGGCCGACAAGAATGGCCGCACCGTGACCCGGGTGAGCCATTCCGTGGCCACTACTTTGTTCCTTCCCGTGGGGTTGTTGAGATGAAGCGCATCGTGATTCTGATTTCTGGCCGTGGCAGCAACATGGAGGCCATGATCCGGGCGCGGGACCAGGGGGCGTTGGGCGGCGGCCAGATCGTGGCGGTGCTTTCCAATCGGCCCGATGCCAAGGGCCTGGAAACGGCTGCGGCTGCCGGTATTGCCACCGGGGTGCTGGATCACAAGGCCTACCCGGATCGGGAAAGTTTCGATGCCGCCCTGGCCCAGGCCATTGATGCCTGGCAGCCGGATCTGGTGGTGCTGGCCGGCTTCATGCGCATTTTGACCGAAGGTTTCGTGCGCCATTACGAAGGCCGCCTGCTCAACATTCATCCTTCCTTGCTGCCCTCGTTTCCCGGGCTGCACACTCATCAGCGGGCTCTGGATGAGGGGGTGCGCATTCATGGCTGTACCGTCCATTTCGTGACCCCGGCCCTGGATCATGGTCCGGTGGTCATCCAGGCGGCCGTCCCCGTACTGGATGGTGATACGGAAGATGCCCTGTCTGCCCGGGTACTGGCCCAGGAACATGTGGTCTACCCCCGGGCCGTGCGCTGGTTCGTGGAAGGACGACTGTCGCTGGAGTCCGGGCGAGTCAAGGTGACTGGAGTTCAGGAGGCAGGAATCCTGCGGGCGCCGGAGCTGTGCACCTGAGAACTTCTTCCCGGGTATTGGTGGCGGCCTTGGTCGCCTCCCTGATCCTGCATCTGTTGGCCCTGTTTTCGCCTGAACTGAGCATCTTTCCGACGGTCAGCGAGCCCCAGGCTCAACCTCTTCAGGCGCGCCTCGTGGCAGCGCCGGAGCCTCTCAAGCCGCCCAAAGCAATACCCAAGAAAAAGGCGCCGCCCCAGGTGCCTCAAGCCCCTTCCAGTAAAAGCCAGGCTCAGCCTGAGGCTCCGGTGCTGGCGGTGGACCGCCCCTCGAATGTGAATACTCCGGATCTTCCCGTTCCCGCAGAAAGCACAGGGCCTGCACCAGGCGTCGCCGCTGCCAGTGAAGAGCCTGTGGCGGAACCCAGTGTCCAGGGAGAGCCGTTCCCTCCCCGAGGAGAAATCGTTTACAAGGTTTTCCGGGGCGACAAAGGGCTGGAAGTGGGGCGGGCCATCCATCGCTGGGAGGTGGCTGAGGGCCGATATCGTCTGTATTCCCTGACGGAAACCAGTGGCCTGATCGCCCTGTTCCGTTCCGTCAGCCTGGAAGCGGAAAGCGAAGGGCGTATTGGTCCCCGGGGATTGCAACCGGAGCGTTACCGGGTCCGGCACGACGGGAAAGAAGGGGATGAAGGTGCGGTGTTCGATTGGGAGAGCCATCAGGTTAAAATCGGCAACCGCCCACCCGTAGCCCTGGTGCCTGGCAGCCAGGATCTGTTGAGCCTGCACTATCACCTGGCCTACCTGCGTGGGCTTGAATTCGGTGCTGCCTTTTATGTGGCCACCGGCAAGAAATATGAGCGTTACGCTTTTGATTCCCTGGGGGAGGAGGAGCTGGATCTGCCCGCCGGGCATTTCCGAGTCCTGCATCTGCAGGCCCTGAGCACCACCCGAACCGAGTTGTGGCTGGCTCTGGATCATCTGTTATTACCCGTGAAAGTGCGCCACACGGATAAAAAAGGCGATGTTTATGAACAGGTGGCCAGCGTCGTCAATTTGCCGCCTGCAGAATCCCCGTAATCCTGTTGCATTCCATTGGTCAGAGTCTTCATGAGCCGTCATCTTCGTCTGAATCCCGCCCTGCTGAAACACGGGGAAATCCTGCTGACTCAATTGCGGAGTTTTGCTTACCCGGCCGACGGGGTCCTGTCCCGCTACTTCCGGGAAAATCCCAAGCTGGGACATGGGGATCGCGGCTTCCTGGCTGAAACCGTGTTCGCCATCCTGCGCCATCTGCGCTCCCTGGAGGCCTGTTGCGGAGAGTCCGTGACGTCCCGTCGCCTGTTGCTGGCGGGCTTGATCCAGCAGGGGCGGAGTGTGCGGGAGCTTGAAGGTCTGCTCAAAGGAAGCGAGGCCGAGTGGTTGGGGCAGGTGAAGGCCTTTGACCTCGACACCCTGAGCCCGGCCCAGCGTCTGGATTTTCCCGGCTGGTTCCATGAGCGCCTGGTCCGGCAGTATGGTGCGGAGGAAACCGCCTTGCTGGCAGCCGCCCTCAATCAGCCTGCGCCGCTGGACCTGCGGGTCAATGAGCTGAAAGCCAATCGCAAGGAGGTGCTGGAGCAACTGGCTGCTTCCGGTATTCCGGCTCAAGAGGGTAAGTGGTCGCCTCTGGCCATTCGCCTGGAGGGTAAGCCGGCCTTGGCCAAGCATCCCCTGTTTCTGGGGGGAGCTTTTGAGGTGCAGGATGAAGGCAGCCAGCTCCTGGGGCTGCTGCTGGCGCCGAAACGAGGGGAAATGGTGGCGGATTTCTGCGCCGGCGCCGGGGGCAAGACCCTGTTGTTGGGAGCGCTGATGCGCAACACGGGCCGGTTGTATGCCTTCGATGTATCCGAAAAGCGTCTCGCCAATCTCAAACCTCGTTTGGCCCGCTCGGGGCTTTCCAATGTGCACCCGGCCCGCATCGAGTCGGAGCGGGATGCCAAGGTGAAACGTCTGGCAGGCAAGCTGGATCGCGTGCTGGTGGATGCACCCTGTTCCGGCCTGGGGACCCTGCGCCGCAATCCGGACCTGAAGTGGCGTCAGACACCGGAAGCCGTGATTGAGCTGCAACAGAAGCAGGGCAGCATCCTGGCGGCGGCGGCGACCCTGCTGCGTCCTGGTGGTCGCTTGGTCTATGCCACTTGCAGTTTGTTGGACGAGGAAAATGATCAGGTGGTGGATGCCTTCCTGGCGACCCATCCCGACTTCCAGCTGATTCCCGTGAGCGAGGAACTGGAGCGTCTGGGTTGGCTGGGGCAGTCCGAGCGTCTGCAACTGCTGCCCCACCGGGATGGGACGGATGGCTTCTATGGAGCCCTGCTGGAACGCAAAAAAGGATGAATGCCATGCCTGAAACCCGTTTGTTGCTGGATTTGTGGGAGGACCTGCAGCGCCCGGATCTGATCTGGCAGATTGCTGCCCTGATCCTTTGTCTGGCGCTCGCCTGGTTGGTGGGGCGCCAGCTACGCCTGCGCCTGAGTGGCCAGGCGGACCGAATGGGCCTGATCCAGGCCCTGGGGGAGCAGGCTTTCCCCATCATCGCCGTGATGCTGTTGCTGCCGGC
This sequence comes from Azovibrio restrictus, assembly GCA_003252145.1. Classification (GTDB taxonomy): domain Bacteria; phylum Pseudomonadota; class Gammaproteobacteria; order Burkholderiales; family Rhodocyclaceae; genus Azovibrio; species Azovibrio restrictus_A. The sequence goes on along the minus strand of QKDJ01000300.1, from coordinate 7,216 downwards.
CCAGGCCTTGCTGGGGCGCTTCATGCACACGCAGCTCTTGCACGTGGCGGTGCCCCTGCTGCTTTCCCTGGCGGTGGTGCGTGCCGTACATCACATGTTGGGGCGCAGTTTCCCCAACGCCCGCTGGATTCAATCCCTGGGTCGATTCTTCTCCCTCTTGATCTGGGGCTGGCTGGCCCTGTATCTGTCCGGTGCCGCTCAGGAAGTGATCCAGGCCCTGCAAGGGGTGGGCTTTGCCATTGGCAAGCAGGAACTCAATCTGTGGATGCTGCTGAATAGCATGGTGGTGGTGGTCCTGACCCTGCTGGCTTCCCTCTGGGCTGCCAGTCTGGTGGAAGCCAAGCTGCTGGGCGCCAGTCACCTGGACTCCTCCCTGCGTATCGTACTGGTGCGGGTGAGCAAGGCCCTGTTCATCCTGGTGGCGGTTCTGCTCAGTTTTTCCCTGGTGGGGCTGGATATCACCGCCCTGTCAGTCTTCACTGGTGCCTTGGGTGTGGGCCTGGGGCTGGGCTTGCAGAAGATTGCCAGCAATTACGTCTCTGGCTTCATCATCCTGCTGGACCGCTCCATCCGTCTGGGTAACATCATTCAGCTGGATGCCCAGACCAACGGCATCGTGACCCAGATCACGACCCGTTACACGGTGCTCAAGAACCTGGCGGGGGTCGAATACATCGTGCCCAATGAGGCTCTGGTGGCCAATATCGTCCAGAACCAGACCTATTCGGATACCCGCATGCGGGTGGTGACATCCGTGTCAGTGGCCTACAGCGCTGATCTGGAAAAAGTGGTGGCCCTGCTGGAAGACATTGCCCGGTCTCAGCCCCGGGTGTTGGCTGACCCGGGCCCCAAGGCCTCCATCATGATGTTCGCGGACAGTGGCATCAATATTGATCTGGGCTTCTGGGTGAATGATCCTGAGCAAGGGGTGGGTGGTTTGCGCTCGGATGTGAATATGGAAATCTGGCGACGCTTTCGCCAGGAGGGCATCGAGATTCCCTTCCCTCAGCGGGAGGTCCGCATTCTTGGGGGCGCCACTCCCGTTTGAACCCCCTGATTTCCAGACAAAAAACCCCGCCGGGTAGGCGGGGAACAGGGAGGTCTCGAAATGGGGTTTCGAGTGGAGGGTAAGGGGTTGGGGTGAGTTTCAGCGAGGCTCAGGCTGCGGGCATTTGCGCCGGGGTTTGTGGGCAGCGCTTGTTCAGCAGATATTCGCAGGCCTTTTGAAGGAAGGACTTCCGGATGGCTTCGCTCATTTTTTGTTCTCCTGATGTTGGGGCTTGGTTCATGAAATGCATGGTAAAGCCCACAAGGCCTCCACTCCAGCGCACTTGCGTATATTCCAGGTAACTGAGACCGCCGGATTTTGACGGAGTGTGACGGCAGAGTTTCAGGCCGTTTCGGTCGGACCAGGGTGTTGGGGCCAGGAGAGGGTGAAGCGGGCGCCACCCAGGGGTGAGTCGGTGACCTTGACCCGGCCTCCGTGTAATTCTGCGGCCCGGCGGGTGATGGCCAGGCCAAGTCCGTAACCGCCCGTAGAGCGATCCCGGGAGCGGTCCAGGCGGGTAAAGGCGGAGAAGATGCGCTCCCGTTCTTCCTCGGGAATGCCGATGCCGTCATCGTCCACATGCACGCTGACCCAGGGGCCGTCGTTTCTGTCGTCCAGGGTGCTGCTCACATGAACCTGCTGGCGGGCGTATTTGATGGCATTGCGTAACAGGTTGCTGACAGCGTAAGGCATGACCTTGCGATCCAGTTCTACCATCAGATCCGCTGGAATTTCGCCGGGATGTAGTTGAATCTCCAGGTTGCGCCCCAGAAAGCGCAGGTTGTCCACCTGGTCTTCCAGCCACTCCGGGAATTTCACGCTGCTCAGATGCAGTGTCGGTGTTTCCCGCTCAAAACGGGCATAGGTGAGGCTGGAATCGATCAGGTTGTCCAGTTCGTCCAGATCATTCTCCATCATCCGGCTCAGACGCAGCCGTTCCTCGTAGCTGTCGGCATCGCCCATCATTTCTCCGGCGAAACGCAGGCGGGCGATGGGGGTGCGTAATTCATGGGAAATGGCGCTGGAGAGTTCCTTCTGGGTGGCGATCAGGCGCTGAATCTGTTCAGCCATGCCATCCAGGGTGTCGGCCAGGGGGGCAAAGAGCTTGCTATGGGCCCCCTGGGAACGAGCACCCAAGTCGCCCTCACCCAAAGCTCGGGCCGTTTGGCGCAGGGCTTCCAGGTCACGCCAGATGGGACGTACCCAGAACCAGAGCAGGACGCCAAAGAGAATGCTGATTACCAGCCAGGTACCCAGTCGCACCCGCATTTCCAGGGGGAGTCCGGGGGGCTGCAATTCCGGGTTGTGGGTGGTGGCCAGGGGGCCAATCACCAGGACCAGTCCAGTCTTGCGCAGGGCGTAGTACATGATTTCGCCCTTTTGATGGATGGCGATATTGCCTTCATCGATCTGCTGCAGGAGCGTTTCGGGCAACTCCAACTGGGTGCGTTCTTCCAGGCCAAGACGATAGGCGAATTTCTCGTCCATGATCTTGATGCGCTTGTCCCAGGTGGCGCGGGGATAGCGGAAGAGTTCGTCTTCAATGAGCAGGATGGTGCCCCGCATGAAGCGACGGGCGTAGTCGTCGGTAATGCCTTTCAAGGCACCGGTGATCAGGGCGTCGGCAATAAAGGCGATCGCCACAAAGCTGCCCATGGCGAGCAGGTAGAAATTGAGGAAGATCTTGGAGAGGCTGTAGCGCCGGCCGCGCCAGATCAGGCGGCGGCGGGGACGGCGGTTGCCGTCCTGGGCCGCGTCAGTCCCAGTCATGCTGGCTGAACAGGTAGCCCTTGCCCCGTACCGTCTTGATACGCGCCGGATTTTCCGGATCGTCACCAATCTTCTTGCGCAGGCGGGAAATGCGGGCGTCGATGGAGCGATCCAGGCCATCAAAGCCAATGCCGCGCAGTTCTTGAAGCAGATCGTCCCGGGACAGGATGTTGCCCGCGTGGGCTGCCAGTAACCAAAGCAGGTCAAACTCTGCCGTAGTCAGGTCCAGGGGGGTGTCATCCAGATGGGCGGTACGTGTGGCCTGGCTGATGCGGAACTTGCCAAACACCTGTTCTTTTTTCTCGCTGGGGCTGCTGCTGCCCATGGCCGGCAAGCGGCGCAGGAGGGCCTTGATGCGGGCCAGCAGCACCCGGGGCTGAACAGGCTTGGCGATATAGTCGTCGGCCCCAAGCTCCAGGCCGAGAATCTGGTCGAAGTCCTCATCCCGTGCGGTGAGCATCAGGATCACTCCCTTGTAGTGGGGGCGAATGTTGCGGCAGACCTCGAAACCATCCTTGCCGGGCAGCATGATGTCCAGCACCACCAGGTCAGGCTGTTCGTTCAGGATACGTGCCGGTGCCGTATCACCACGTCCTTCGATTCCCACTTCGAAATCGTTGCGGCGTAGGTATTCTGCGGTCAGGTCGGCGAGGCGCTGGTCATCTTCGACCAGGAGAATGCGGGCTGTACTCATGGGACGACAGTGTAGCGGGGGAGCGTCGGCTTTTCCAATGCTCTCTTCAGCCAGCGTAGAATGCGGGGTTTGCAAGCCTCAGGGGCTGCACCCACTAGGAAGGATGATGAGCATGATTGGATGGTTGGGCCGACTTTCTCCACGCACGAGTCTGTTTCTGATCGGCCTTGGGGCCTGGGGGCTTGTGGGGGCCGGGATGGTGATTCAGGAGCTGGAGCGGCTCAACCCTTGTCCCTTGTGCATTTTTCAGCGGGTGCTCTATCTGCTCATAGGCGCCTTGGCCTTTGTTGGGGCATTGTTGCCTCGTGGGCAGAAGATCATAGGCCTGTCCATGGTGCTGGTTGCGCTGGGTGGTTTCGCCACGGCGGTGTACCAGACCTTGATGCAGACGGTTCCTGGATTGGTGAGCGAATGCAGTTATTCGGATCCCGGTCCCATTGAGCTGTTTGTGGACTGGCTCGGCATGGCCTATCCCCCGTTGTTCCTGGCTACCGGAGCCTGTGCTAGTGTGGAATGGTCATTCCTGGGGCTGTCCATGGCCAACTGGTCCGTGGTTTGTTTCCTGGGGTTCGGTGCAGCGACCTGGTGGATGGTGTTGCGCCGCCGTTGAGGCCTGGAGGCAGTGCAGCCCTGTGAGGGCTGTACTGCTGTTATTCATGCGGGAGATTGCAGGAGAAGCAGGCAATAAAAAACCCGCCGTAGCGGGTTTTTTTAAATCCAAGTACAGGATTACTTCAGCTTGATTTCCTTGTACAGGACGTGCTTGCGAGCCTTGGGGTCGTACTTCATGAACTCCAGCTTTTCAGGCGTAGTACGCTTGTTCTTGGAGGTGGTGTAGAAGTGCCCGGTACCTGCAGTGGATTCCAGCTTGATCTTTTCGCGTCCGCCTTTGGCCATTTCAGTATTCCTTTAAATCTCAGATCTCGCCACGGCTGCGCAGGTCGGCCAGAACTTCATCGATACCCTTCTTGTCGATGAGGCGCAGACCGGCGTTGGATACGCGCAGACGTACGAAACGGTTTTCACTTTCAACCCAAAAACGACGGTACTGCAGATTAGGCAGGAAGCGACGCTTGGTTTTGTTGTTGGCGTGGGACACATTGTTCCCCACCATCGGGGCCTTGCCCGTCACTTGGCAGACTCGCGCCATGGTAAATGCTCCAAAATCCAATACAGGAAAGACGTCGATTATAGCGGGCTAATTGTGTTCTGGGCAAGCTTGATTTGAGTTTTTTCTCCAAACTGTTGCAGTTCAGAGCAAGCCTTGCTCAGCCAAAGAGAGCGGTGGTGGCTGATGGCCAGCCACAATGAAGTGATCCAGCAGGTTCACCTCCACCAGGGCCAGGGTTTCCTTCAGGATACGGGTCAATTGATGGTCGGCGCTTGAGGGCTCGCGGGTGCCGGAGGGGTGGTTGTGGGCAAGAATGACCGCGGCTGCATTGTGTTGCAGGGCGGATTTCACTACTTCACGAGGATGCACGCTGGTCTGTGTAAGGGAGCCACGAAATAATTCTTCGCTGGCGATCAGGCGGTGTTGTGCATCCAGCCATAGGGCCACAAACACTTCATGGGGGAGCTGACCCATGTATAGACGTAACCAGTCCCGAACCGCACCAGGGGAATTCATGCTGCCCCTTTCTTTTATTTCCTCCTGCAGGGCACGACGGGTCAGTTCGAAGCTGGCTTGCAACTGAGCCGCCTTGGCCAGTCCAATGCCGGGCGTGCCGGCCAGCTCCTTCAGGCTGGATGTGGCCAGGCGTGCCAGGCTGTTGTCGTGGCGAGCGAGCAGGTCACGGGCCAAGTCCACTGCGCTCTTGCCCCGTATGCCCACGCGCAGGTAAATGGCCAGTAGTTCCGCATCAGACAGAGCCTGGGGGCCATTTTGCATCAAGCGTTCCCGGGGGCGTTCTCCCCGGGGCCAATCGGTGATGGGCATGGCGGTTCCTGTATCCAGTAGAATGGCTGCAGATCATCCGGATTTTATGATAATGGAATTGCAAGGCAAGCGAATCCTGCTCGGCGTAACTGGTGGTGTGGCCGCATATAAGGCCGCTCTTTTGTTGCGCATGCTCACCAGTGCCGGGGCTCGGGTGCAGGTAGTGATGACCGAGGCTGCTACCCGTTTCGTCACCCCCGTGACTTTCCAGGCCCTCTCGGGGCTGCCGGTCTATGTGGATCAATGGGATGCTCGGGAAGCCAATAACATGGCCCACATCAATCTGAGCCGTGATGCAGACGCGATCCTGGTGGCGCCGGCCTCGGCCAATTTTCTGGCCAGAGTGGCTCAGGGACTGGCCGATGACCTGCTCACCACCCTGGTGCTGGCTCGGGATTGCCCTCTGCTGGTAGCGCCAGCCATGAATCGTCAGATGTGGGAAAACCCCGCGACCCAGCGTAATGTGGCCCTGCTGCGTCAGGATGGCGTAACTTGCCTGGGGCCAGTCTCAGGTCAGCAGGCCTGCGGCGAGGAAGGTGAAGGCCGCATGCTGGAGCCCGAGGATATCTGTGAGGCCTTGATTGCCCATTTCACCCCCAAGGTACTGGCGGGCAAGCAGGTATTGATGACGGCAGGGCCTACCTTTGAGCCCATTGATCCGGTACGGGGCATTACCAATCTTTCTTCTGGCCGTATGGGCTATGCCCTGGCCCGTGCTGCGGCCCGGGCAGGGGCTCAGGTGACGCTGGTTTCCGGCCCCGTGGCCTTGCCCGTACCGAACGGCGTGACTCGCGTGGGGGTGCGTAGCGCCCTGGAAATGCACGAGGCCGTCATGGCGCGGGCTACGGCTGCTCAGTTGTTTATTGCTGTGGCGGCTGTGGCCGATTATCGAGTGGACCAGGTGGCCGAGCAGAAACTGAAGAAAGAGTTGGGCGGGCCGCCGGAAATCCGGCTGGTGCCCAATCCGGACATTCTGGCTGATGTGGCGGCCCTGGAGGCGGGGCCTTTCTGCGTGGGGTTTGCCGCCGAGAGCGAGCAGCTGGAAACCTATGCCCAGCGCAAGCGGGAACGCAAGGGCGTTCCCCTCATCATTGGTAACCTGATTCAGGATGGTTTTGGCGGCGAGAGTAACCGGGTGATCCTGTTTGACGCCCAAGGGGCTCACCCGCTACCGCTGGCCAGCAAGGACCAGCTGGCTGCCCAGTTGGTGGAAGAAATCGCACAACGTATGGCCCCATGAGGCCATGGAGGAGAGCAAGATGCATCGTATTGACGTGAAAATTCTGGATGGCCGGATCAAGGAACAGCCTCCCCAGTATGGTTCTGCTGGCGCTGCCGGGCTGGATTTGCGGGCCTGCCTTGAAGCACCCCTGAAATTGATGCCGGGGGATACCACGCTGGTGCCCACTGGTATCGCCATTCACCTGGCCGATCCCGGATTGGCCGCCATGATCCTGCCCCGCTCGGGCTTGGGCCACAAGCACGGCATCGTGCTGGGGAATCTGGTGGGGCTGATCGACTCGGATTACCAGGGTGAAATCATGGTGTCCGTGTGGAACCGGGGCAAGGAAGCTTTCGTGATTAATCCCCTGGAGCGCATTGCGCAGCTGGTGGTGGTGCCGGTGCTGCAGGTGGCGCTGAATGTGGTGGAGGAGTTTCCGCCTACAGACCGGGGCGAAGGGGGTTTCGGAAGTACCGGGCGCCACTGACGGTCATTTCCATGAAAAAAGCCGGGCTTGCCCGGCTTTTACTATTGGGGCGACCTATT
>QKDJ01000243.1 GCA_003252145.1 Azovibrio restrictus | reverse complement strand
TCCTCATCAGCTTTGCCATTGCCGGGCTCACGGTTTTCAATGGTCTGGGCAAGGTGCAGGTCAATGGCCCCATCTACAAACGGGTGGTCCAGGGCAAGGATTTGATCGCCGACATCCTGCCTCCGCCTGAATATTTGATTGAGGCCTATCTGGTCACCCTGGAAATGATGCGGGCCACGCCGGATGAACTGCCCGCCATGTACAAGAAGAGCCAGCAACTGCGTGAGGACTTCGAGACCCGGCACAAGGTCTGGGTGGCAGAACTCCCCCCCGGGCAGATGAAGACCTTGATGGTGGAAGACGCCTATCGTCCCGGCATCGAATTCCTGGACCTGCGGGACAAGGCCTTCATCCCGGCGCTTCAGGCGGGTGATCTTGCCGGGGCCGAAGCCCTGCTGCCCCAGCTTTCCGAACACTACAAGCAGCACCGGGCGGTCATCGATCAGGTGGTGATCATGGCGAACGCCCGTAATGCGGAGGACGAACGCTCAGCTGCCGAAATCATTGAAGCCAACTACCTGCTGCTGGGCACTCTGGGGGGTGGCATTCTCATTTTCGTAGGCCTGCTGGGTGGGGCGGTGCTGCGTAATCTGGGCCGACTGCTGGGGGGCGACCCCCGCTACGCCTGCGACATCACCCGTCACGTGGCTTCGGGCAACCTGGGGCTGCGCATCGATGTGGCCCCCAATGATCACAGCAGCCTGCTGGCTTCCATCCGGCATTTGCGGGAAATGTTCCGCCGCATGGTGCGGGACATTCAAGACAATGCGGCCCAGGTGGCAGCCAATGCCCGCCTGATGGCCACGGCTGCCGACAAGGTCACCGGCACCTCCGAAGAACAAAGCCGCTCCACTGCCGACATGGCCGGCAGCACCCAGCAAATGCGCCAGAGCATGAGCCAGGTGGTGGATGGGGCAGGACAAGCCCACGCCATCTCCATGGCGTCCGGAGAAACCTGTGAAAACGGGGTCACGGTGATCCACAACGCGGTGCGCAGCATGGAAGAAATTGCAACTACCGTGCGCCAGTCCACGGACACCATACTGGCACTGGGCGCCCAGTCGGACAAGATTTCCTCCGTGGTGCAGGTCATCCGTGAAATTGCCGATCAGACCAATCTGCTGGCCCTGAACGCAGCCATTGAAGCAGCCCGGGCCGGAGAAACGGGCCGGGGCTTTGCCGTGGTGGCCGACGAGGTGCGGAAACTGGCGGAGCGCACCACCTCCGCCACCCAGGATATCGCCCAGATGATCCTATCCATCCAGACAGGTATGCAGCAGGCCGTCAGCACCATGGAAACCGGCGTGGCCCAGGTGGACAAGGGGGTAGCCCTGGCCAACGAGGCAGGTGATGCCATTGAGCGCATCAGGGAAAGTGCCAACCGGGTGGTTCAGGCCGTGGCCAACATTTCCTCAGCCCTGCAGGAGCAGGACCGGACCACCGAGCATATTGGCCAGCATGTGGACAAGATTGCCCAGCTCTCCGAAACCAACAACGGCGTGGCCGAAGATGCCTCCCTGGGCGCCCACCGACTTCTGGAAACAGCCACGGCCATGCAGAACACGGTCAGCCGCTTCGCCGTCTAATAACAGCGCATCGCCCAAACAAAAAGGCACGCTCCAAGGCGTGCCTTTTTTACTGGGGCTCTGAAAAGATCAGACCTCCAGGGCCCCCAGAGCGGCCATGTAGCGGGGCAGCATGTCGTCGGGGGTATCCACGGTCATGCCCAGGTCGCTGACCAGGCCATCCTTGAGCCCGTAAATCCAGCTATGCACCGTCAGGGACTGGCCCCGCTTCCAGGCGTCTTGCACCACGTAGGTCTGGCAGACATTGGCCGTCTGTTCCAGCACATTGAGCTCACACAACCGGTCATGACGGCGCGCTTCCGGCAATTTTTCCACGGCCTGGAGATGCTTCTGATGCACATCCTGCACATGGCGCAACCAGATATCCACGAGCCCGGCCCGGTCCTTGTTCAGGGCGGCCTTGACACCCCCGCAGCCGTAATGTCCCACCACCATGATGTGCTTCACCTTGAGCACATCCACGGCGAACTGGATCACGGACAGGCAGTTCAAGTCCGTATGGACCACCACATTGGCCACATTACGGTGCACGAATACCTCGCCCGGCAACAGCCCCACGATCTGGTTGGCCGGTACCCGGGAATCCGAACAGCCAATCCACAGATATTCGGGGTTCTGCAGCTGGGACAGCTTGTCGAAATAGCCCGGATCGATGGTCTGCATCTGCCGGGACCAGGCCCGGTTGAAGTCGAACAGGTGTGAGAGGTTTTCGTTGCGGATTTCCTCTTCGGACCAGTTTTCCAGGTCCAGGGAAAGGAACATGGTGCCTTCCACCGGCGAGGGGTAATAGGCCGGAGCCTCCTTGAACCCCAGCTCCCGGTACAGCTTCACCGCCATGCGCATGGAAGGCATGGTGTCGAGCATGATGCGCCGGTAACCCATCTCCTTGGCACTCTTGATGGCCGCCAGGGCCAATTGGGTACCCACGCCCTTGCCCCGGGTTTCGGGGGAAACATAGAGGCGCTTCATCTCGCACATACCGTCGGACAGGGGGCGAATGCCCACGCATCCGGCAGGTTGCCCATCCACTTCGGCAAAAAACAATCTTCCCTGAGGGGCGCTGTAGGCTCCGGGCAGGGAGGCCATTTCCTGATCGAAATTCTGGTAGGAGAGATCCACTCCCAGCCACGCGGCATAGTTGCGGAAGAACTGATGCACATGCTCCAGGGCGGGATCCTGGTCGGAAGTGATGATATGCAGTCTGATAGTCATAGATTTTCCATGGCCCAGGCCGGAAACTTGTGGCCTCCGGGGGCAGCGTTGAATATTCAGCCGCGAAGGATACGTGGCCTCCCTCATTCCCGCCAGCCTTGACGAAATGTTCCCGACCTCCTCCTCCCTGTCGCGCTCGGGATGCCCCCCGCAGTCCCTGTGGCACAATGTTGCCCCCAAGCACAAGACTGCCTCTGTCCATGAAGACCGCTCTCTACGTCATTGCCTTCATCCTCGCCGCCCTGATCATTCCCTTCCTGCTACCCAGCCCCAGCAGTCCCCAAGGGGGCAACCCGGACCAGAATCTGCCCTGGCAGATCACCGTGGATGAAACCGGCCAGAGCCACGTCTTTGGAGTCACGCCTGGCGTCAGCACCCTGGCCCAGATTCGCCAGAAACTGGGGGAAGAAGTGGACCTGGCCATCATCGCCGCCCCCGGCGAAGTGGGCAGCCTGGAGGCCTACTACAACCAGATTTCCCTGGGTTTCGTGATGGGTCGCATGATCCTGACCCTGGAGCAAACGCCGGAAGCCATTACCGCCATGCGCGAGCGGGCCCCCAAGGCCGAGCACATGGAAAGCACCACCAAGAAGATTTCCCTGCATCCGGATGATCTGGCCCTGGCCAATCAGAGTGTAGTGCGCGCCATCAGCCTGATTCCCAGCAGCAATCTGGAAGAAGCCGTAATCCTGCAACGCTTTGGCGAACCGGCCGAGCGCTTCCAGGTTTCTGAAGGCTTAGTTCACTACCTCTACCCCCAGAAGGGACTGGACATCGTCTGGTCTGCCAAGGGCAAGGAAGTACTTCAGTACGTGGCCCCCAAGAATTTCGAGGCAAGCATCGTCACCCCCCTGACGACGCCTCCCGCTCCCAAGAGCACCGGGGAAAAAGAGCAGACCCAGTAATCAGGCGACTACCAGCCGCCAGAGGGACGTCAGTTCCCGGCTACGGGCTTCGTACAGGGGATCACTCTTGTCCTGGGCCTTGCCGTGGCGAGGGCGGATATCCAGCCGACCCGCCACTTTCAAGCCGGCCTCGGCAATCCAGCCCAGCAGTTCATCCCGACTGCGCAGGCCCAGGTGTTCGGCCAGGTCGGAGATGATCAACCACCCTTCCCCGCCTGGCTGCAAATGCTCGGGCAACCCCTTGAGAAAACCCTTCAACATCCGGCTGTCCTGGTCATAGATGGCCAGCTCCAGAGGTGATGCGGGTTTGCCCGGCAGCCAGGGTGGATTGCAGACCACCAGCCCGGCCCGGCCCTCCGGAAACAGATCCGCTTCCACCACGCTCACCTGCTCTGCCAGCCCCAGGTTTGCCAGATTGTCCCGAGCACAGGTCAGCGCCCGGGGGGCCATATCCGTGGCCACAACCTGGGCCAGGCCCCGCTGGGCCAACAGAGCGGCAATCACGCCGGTTCCCGTACCCACATCAAAAGCGGTTTTCACCCCATCAGGAATGGGCGCTTCCCGCAGCAAATCCAGGTACTCCCCCCGCACCGGGGAATAGACCCCGTAATGGGGATGAATAGAGGCACCGCCCAAAGCGGCAATGGGTACTCCCTTGCGCCGCCATTCATGGGCACCCACCAGGCCCAGCAACTCCTTCAGGGAGAGGATAAAAGTCTCCTGCTCACGGGAATGACCCAAGGCTTCCCGCAAGGCAT
>QKDJ01000139.1 GCA_003252145.1 Azovibrio restrictus | reverse complement strand
GCCTCACGCAGGCCAAAGTGCCCCAGGTAAGGAGGAGCAGGCACACTGCTCTGAACATTACTGACCATTACCCTGAGCACGCCCAGCAGTAACCGGGTCGGCAATAGCGGGGAATTTCCGAGGGTCGAATTCCTTCAGACGGGTATTGAGTGCATCCATATCCTGTTGCCAGTCCCCGATTTCGCGGATCACCGTGGGCTTGATCAGCACCACCATTTCCCGCTTACGCATACCCCGGTCAGCCTGCTTGAAGAGATTACCCAGCAGGGGCACATCCCCCGCGGCCGGCACCTTGCTTTCAGAGGAGGACTGCTCCTGGGACATGAGGCCACCAATGGCCACAATCATGCCGTCCTTCACCCGAACAATGCTATCGGTCTCTTTCACCTTGCTGGACGCGAAGGGAATGGTATAGGTCCCCGCCTGTTGCCCCAGATTGACCACCAGATTCTTGGAAGTTACCTCGGTTACGGCAGGACGGATGTGCAAAGTGATATTTCCCTCATCATCGATCTGCGGCGTGACATCCAGCGCGATCCCGGAGAAAAACGGCTGGGCTTCGATATTGGGCGGGTTATTGGTATCGCTGCTTCCGCTACTGGTGGTCGTTCCCGCCGTCACCCGGGTTACGTAGTAATCATCCGTCCCGACCTTGAGAACGGCCTTCTGGTTATTGAGGGTCGCAATACGAGGATTGGACATCACGTACACCGTACCCTGGGTTTCCAGGAACTGGATGATTGAAGCAAAACTGGAAGATTGGAAGGAAAGCCCCACTGCACCACTGACAGGGAAACTTTGCAGGAGCCCGGCAGTTCCCGTCAGAGTGGTGCCTGTCGGGGCTGCTGAATTGGGCACCAAGGTATTGGCCGTGTTGGCATTCACACCCCAGCGCTGCCGTCCAAAACTATCAAAGGAGGACCAATTCACCCCACTTTGAAAACCATCATTCAATTCGACTTCGATCAGTTTTGCTTCCAGCATGACCTGGCGCTCCACTCCGGCCTGCATAGCCTTGAGCAACTCGCTGACTTCACGCAATTCACTCGGCTCAGCCCTGACCATCACCACACCAGACTGCTGGTTCATCAGGAAGCGCCGACCTTCAGGACACTTCAAATGGCTGATGCGCTGGCCCATCATCTGGCCAATCATGTTGGCCGCACCTCCAGCCGCAGAGCCACTATTGGTTACCTCATACTCACAGTCCAGTGCAGTGGCGATACCGACTCCCAGTTCCAACCAGAAATCCGAGGCCTGCCCCGTAAACACATTGGTATTTTCAACCACATTGCTGCCTGACGATCCGGAAGTACTTCCCGAGGAAGAAGGGGTACTGGAATTGGAGGAATTGCTGCTCGTCGTGGAATTTGACGAAACCACGCGCGTTGCGGAGGACCCCCCCCGTTTGCTGGCCAGGTAGCTGACTTGGAAAATGCGAGTCTGGGGAGTATTGGGCTGAATGGAAATCCGGTTTCCATTGATGCGGAAATCGTAGCCGTAGAGCTCCCGGATCACTTCCAGAGCATCCTTGACCGTCACATTCTTCAGATTCAGCGTCAGAGTTCCGCTGATCCCCGGAGGAACCAACATGCTGTATCGACTTCCGTCCACCAGGGCGAGAAAAACCTGGGCAGCGGGCGCATCCACGACGGACAAGTCAAACCGGGGCTCCAGGGGCTGGGCCACCACGGCAGGCGGAAGCTGGATAGGAGGCAGCAGCGCTGCATCCACAGCCGCAGCCTCCGCGTCCTTGTGAGGAGGCGTCTGTTGCAGATCGGACTGGATCCGATCATAGGTACTTTCCCTGGGCAACATGGGCGAACAGCCACCCACAAATGCAGCCAACAGGCTTGCGACCAAAATTTTCCGGGGTACGCCCGCGCCAAATTCATAATTCATATTACTTCCCTCCTGCGGCCGACTTAGGTCGCATGGATCTTTCAACGGTAGGCGTCAAACGAAGCTCCTTCCTGCCCTCTGGGCCTTCCAGGAGCACGGATGATTCGCCGATGCGGATCAGGCGCATGCCATCAATCTCGTCCCCAACCCGCAAGGATTGGCCACTGAGGGTTGCCAAGGGACGTCCTTGACCGCGCTTGATCGCTTCAAGGCGCAAGCCCCCCTCTAAACCGGCGACAGCCCCTTGCTCCCAAGTAGGAGGACGCGTAGGGTCCCGCAGTACCGAATCCGCCTGAACCCATAAGGGCACAAACAACAAAACGGAAACAAGAGCACGCTTCATAGGGCCAACCAATGTTTATCCAGACTCAAGGTATAAACCTTCAAAACCAGCTCTGACTCCGGGTATTCCAGGACACTCAAGTGAGCCTGTTGCCACAGCAAACTCTTGGGTTGCGCTTCGAGTGCCTTGAGATAGGCCAGCAAATCCAGATAGTTGCCCCGTAACTTCAGCTCAAAACCATGCTGGTACACATCCATGGTCCGAGCCGGGCGCGTAACAGGGGCACCACCTTCCTGCAGAAGTGCGTCTTTCCCAGCCAGAATTCCTTCTGCTGGCAAGGTGGAAAATCCAGCAACCCGAACGCCACTATGGCGGCGTACCAGATCATCGAGAAGTGCCGCAGTTTGTTCAGGGGCCACCAGCGCATTGTTGAATGCAGCCATACGCTGATCCAGCCCGATGGCCTGTTCATCCAGCACAGCCAGACTCTGACGCAAAGGCTGATCCGGATCCTGTGCAACCTGTTGCCCCAAGAGCTGAACCTGGCTCTGCAAGCCGGCCAGGTTGGCAGACAAGGAGGCAGCCTGCTGCTCCAGGGATTTCGATTTGGTCAGCAAGGGCTCGATCCAGAGAATCCCGCCCAGATACAGCAAGGCGCCCACACAGCTGGCAGCGATCAACACCCGTTCACGCTGACTCATGCTCCGATAGCGGGTGGACCACATTTCCCATTTTTTCTGGGCTCCGGCGGACAAGAGTCTCATGGCTGCCCTTTCTTGCTCTCGGCGCCCAGCAGGAAATGCCAGCTGGGCCGTTCCGCCGGTTTGGCAGCATCTTCTTGAACGCTTTCAGAGCGGGGCTCCTGCTGCTCGATTTTCAAAGCGGCAAATGTTCTGCCTTGCAAGGCCGGCTCCTGATTCATTTGCTGAATGAAGCGGGGCAGCAGGGATTCGCTCAGCATTCTGCCTTGTATGGTCAGTTGCTGTTCGTCATTTCCAGCAGAAAACCCGGTCAGCCAAAGCCCATCCGGAACCCGTCTGGCCATGGCTTCCATATAGGATGAAAAGCCATCCGTACGTCCAAGCACCCCACTCTCCAAAGTTGAGAGAACTTCCTGCTTGTCTGCAGCCAACTGCTTACGGTCAGCCAATAGTTGTTCCAAGGCTGCGCTGGGTCGCCGGCTGGCCTTCATTCCCACTAACTGGACCAGCTGCGCCTGAGCCGATTGCATTTGTTGTTCTAGGCCCCGTACGCGCTCCTGGGCCGCCGCATACCGTTGTTGCCCCCAGACTCCCAACAGCAGCACTCCCACAAAGACAACGCTGACCACCAGGGCCACGTTGTTCAGTGTCAGCATCTCCACCTTGGGGCGCAGCGCCGGATTGAGCAAATTGATCTGTTGGCTCAAGGCAATGACTCCTCACGGAGCGCTGCTCCTATGCATAGCAGATGCCTGGATTGCTCCGCTGGCTGCTGCAATTCCGTGCAGGCAGAAAAATCCAGCTTTGAGGCCAGATCCATATTTTCAACGGGAAGATAGAGTGTGGTGCTCAGGTAATCCAGCAAGCCCCCCAACTCCGGGCGAGGTGCCAGAACCAGACGGGAAACCGTAATGAAGCTGTACTGACGATCAAAGGCATCGAGGGTTCGTTGCAATTCCAAACCGATACGCTCGAAGAGGGACTGGCGCCGCTCCGCATCGGACATGGAAAATTGATCCAGAGGGATTTCTATGCGCCGGGAGGCATAAAGCTCTCCCTTGAAGGTAATGACGAGAAACCCGCCTCCCTGATCGAAACACAGACAAGCCAGCCCGCGATTTTCATCTTCCATGAGAGCGGAGATATTACGCAGGGCCAACTCGGGAATATCAATGATTTCCAGATTCAAGCCCAGACTATCAAAACGCTGCATGACCGTCTCGACCTGAGCATTTGGAGCAGCCACCACATATACCATGGATGGGCGCCCAGGCGCGTATTGCTCCGTCGGTATTTCCAGCACGTCGTAAGTTGCCTGCTCTACCGGGTAATCCACGTAATCCTTCAATTGCCAGCGCAAGGCCTCCTTCCATTCTTCCCGAGGAACCTGGGGCGCATTCATTTGGATCAACTGATAGGAACCCAACGGCATCAAAGTCTGCAACTTGCTGCTGGACAAACCCTTTGATTTGGCCACTGCCCCCAAGTCCAAGTCTTTTCCTGCATGGGTTGCTGCCCAATGGATGACAGGCGCTCCCGAACTGCCGTCCACAGCGACCAAGCGAATGCCATCAGCATCAACGCAGACA
>QKDJ01000340.1 GCA_003252145.1 Azovibrio restrictus | reverse complement strand
CGGCCAGATCGAAATCCAGGCGAACGACAGCGGGGCCCGAGGCCAGGGCCATGCGGATCATCTGTTCTTCCGAGGGACAGTCCATGCCGGGAATGCGAAAGCGGCTCCACTGCAGGGTTTGCCCGGGCCGGGCCTGGGCCAGAGGGGAAGCAGCGGCAGCCCCCTCCTGGGAAGTACAGGAACAGCTGGCCGTGCAAGGCTGGGGGGAATCGTTCATGGTTTCAGTTCAGCAGTAATCGCCCCAGGCTCAGCTGGCCGTTGCGGCTCAAACCGTGGGCCTGGGCCAGGAACAGTTCGGCCGCCGCCAAGGCATCGCTCAGGGCGTGGTGCAGAGGGTAACGAGGCAGATGGTGCCGGGCCCGTAGGGCGCCCAGGCGCAGGCTGCCCGGTACATGAGGAGTCGGCTCCGCCCGGGCCAGAGCCAGGGTGTCCACAACCGGAGTCAGAAGGGGCCCGCCGTAACAGGCCTGACAGGCGGCACCGACGAAGCCCATTTCCGTGGGGGAATAGTGGGCAATCAGCACCCGACCGGACAGGGCCGCCAGGAAATCCGCCAATACCTGATGCAGGGGCTCGCCCTGGGCCGCCCGGTCATCGGTGATGCGATGCACGGTGACGCTGGCTTCATTCAAGGCCCGACGAGGCCGCACCAGCCGATGCTGGGCAGTGTCCAGGCGGATTTCCTCTCCTTCCAGGCACACCCAGCCGAAGCTGAGAATGTCGTCCTGGCGGGGATCACCACCGGTGGTTTCCAGATCCAGGGCCAGATACCGGGCCTGGCGCCAGTCCTGATGCCGGTCGGGCAAGGATGCTGCCAGCAGGGTGCCCAGAGGCGTGTGCTCCAGGCCGCGCCGCCACAGGCGCCGCCGGGTCTCGAAACCCAGCAGAGGCATGAGCAACTGGTACAGGGGATTCATCAGGTGGCCCGGGCGGCAGGAAAGGCGGCCTGCAGGGCCTGTTGCTGGGTGCGGATCACCTGGAAGGCATCCCGCAGGTGCTGGCGTTCCAGGGGAGAAAGGGTCTCCGGAGCCACGTAGTTGTCCATGAGCAGCCCGGCCTCCCGTTGCTGACGCTGCCGGGTCAGGCGCAGGGCCTGGAGAAAATCGTGGGCCGCCAGCAGGTCAGCTGCCCCTTCCCGGCTCAACAGGGCACTGCCGGCCACGGCCTGCAAACGGGCCACAGTGCCGGTTTCGGCACAGCCGGCGGCCAGGGCATGGATGCGGGCCAGTTCGTGGATGGGCATAAGGCCGTGGAATTTCAGGTCCAGCTGTCCTTGATGCTCTCCATCCCGGGCCACCAGAAACTGGCGGAAAAATCCCAGGGGCGGGGAGCGGGTCAGGGTATTGGCCACCATGTGGGCCAACAGGCTCTGGTACTGCACGCAACTGGCAGTAATCAGCTCCCGCAGGGGGCCGGTCAGGGCCGGATCGCCGCAGACCGGGCGGAAATCGAAGAGATTGGCGGCCAGCCGGGCCTTCTGGGGATCCGCATGGACGATCCAGTCCTGAAAGGTCTGGCCCCAGGCCTCCCGGGACTGCCGCCAGAGAGGGTTGCTGGCCATCATGTTGCCCGGGCAAAGGATGAAACCGCAGGCGGCCAGCCCCTCACACACGGATTCGGCCAGGGCCTGGAAGTAGGCTCCATGGATGGCTGGATCGTAGGCATCGTCCAGCACCAGGGCGTTGTCCTGATCGGAAAACAGGGTGAGTTCCTGACGCCCGTGGGAGCCGTAGGCAATCCAGGCATAGGGCACCGGCGGTGGCCCCAGGCGGGCTTCGGCCAGGGCCAGGAGACTGCGGGCCAGGGCATCGGCCATGCCCGCCATGAGACGGCCCAGACTGGCCGGGCTATCACCCCGCCGGGCCAAGGTCAGCCAGAGTTCGGGCAGGGTGGCCGCATGGCCCACCAGTTCGTCCAGGCTGGTGGCCTTGCGCAGGCGGTCCGCCAAAAACACGGCGGACAGGCCCTGGGCACGGAGCAGGTCGGTACTGCTCACCAGTCCCAGCACCCGGCAGTCGGACACCACGGGCAGATGATGGATACCCCGGGTGCTCATGGTCAGCAAGGCCTCGAAGGCCGGGGCATCGGGAGGCAGGCTGAAGGGCGCCCGGGTCATGATGGCCTCCACGGGCGATGCGGTATCCACCCCGTCCGCCAGACAGCGGGAACGCAGGTCCCGGTCGGTGACGATCCCCACCAGGCAAGCGTCTTCTACCAGGAGCAGGGCCGATACCCGCTCCCGGGTCATCAGGCTGGCCGCTTCCTTGATCGGGGTTTGGGGTGAGGCACAGACCGGGGTCCGGCTCACCAGGCTGCCCAGGGCCTGCCCGGCCAGATCCCCTTGCACGGTGGCGCTGGATTCCAGCATCTGGCGGGCCCGGCGCAGGCGGCTGCCCAGCCGGTCCAGAGCCTGGGCGTGGAGCTCCGGATGCTGTTGCCAGAGGTGTTCCAGTCGCGGTTTGGGCAGACCGTACAGGAGGCTATCTTCCGTAGCGTGGCCGGCCCAGTGACAGAGTTCGGAATCGGGCAGGCAGCAGGCGTCGAATACTTCTCCCTCCGCCAGATGGCCGCCCAGCCTGCCATCCGCCTGACGCAGCTCCACGGCCCCCTGGCGGATGATCCAGAGATGGGGCTCCCCGGGGGGCGGGAAAGCGCTGCCCCGGCGCAGGTAACGGATCACCAGAACGCGGCTGAGCTCCTGCAACCCGGCTTCTTCCAGTTGATGGAAGGGAGGCACCTCCGCCAGAAAATCCCGTATTTCGGCCAGTTCGTCGTGCATCTCAGTCTCCGCCGCAGCCGCCGCCACAACCTCCACCATCCCCACCGCCGTCGCTGCCACCATCGCTGCCACTGCTGCTACCACTATCCCCGCTGCAACCGCCTCCGCAACCGATGTGGCTGGCGCAATAGCCGGTACCGGTTTGACCCGCAGCCAGACAATTCAGGCTGTAAAGGAAGCCGCCACTGAGACCCAAGGCGGCGTCCAGGGCGAACAGCCGGGGCAGGCGCTCGGGCTCCCGGGGATTGATGCCCTCCCGGGCGCAAGCCAGACGCCAGGCCCGCTTCAAGCCATTGCTGGCCTGGGTGGGGCTGGACATGGCCTCGGCCGGGGTGTGGTGCAGGAAACGACCGAAAGCCTTGCGGCAGAACTGGTCGTACTGGCGGGTAAACAGAATGAACTCATGCCAGGCATCGTCCACAGCCTGGGAGGGCATGGACACCATGCGCCGGCCCGCCTGATTGCACAGGTGGAAGTAATCCACCAGCCCGGCCAGGACCCGGGCCCGCTGGGCGGCGTCCAGTTCCGGCCGGCGCATGGCCAACCGGGCATCCAGATGCCGGGCATAGGCATAGTTGTCGATGAAATCCTGGCGCCCCGCCACCTGTCGCTTGCGCCAGACATAGACCAGCAGCAGGGCCAGCGCCAAGGTGAAGAGCAGGGCACCTATGGGCATGTGACGTCCTCAGTTCATGTCAAAACAGAGGTATTTGAGTTCCATGTACTCATCCAGCCCGTGGCGGGAACCCTCCCGACCCAGGCCCGACTGCTTCACGCCGCCAAAGGGGGCCACCTCGTTGGAAATGAGACCGGTGTTGATGCCCACCATGCCGTACTCCAGGGCCTCGCCCACCCGGAAGCAACGGGCCACATCCCGGGTGTAGAAATAGGCGGCCAGACCATATTCCGTGGCATTGGCCATCTGGATGGCTTCTGCCTCGGTCTCGAAACGGAACAGGGGCGAAACGGGCCCGAAGGTTTCCTCGGTGGCCACCCGCATGGCGGGGGTCACATCCGCCAACACCGTGGGTTCGAAGAAGGTGCCGCCCAGGCTGTGGGGCTTGCCGCCACAGAGGACGCGGGCCCCCTTGCCCACCGCATCGGCCACATGGGCCTGAACCTTGGCCAGAGCGGCGGCATCAATGAGCGGCCCCTGCTGGACCCCGGGCTGGCTGCCATCACCCACTTGCAACTGGGCAACCCGCTCAGCCAGACGAGCGGCAAAGGCATCGTAAATACCCGCCTGGACCAAGAAACGGTTGGCACAGACACAGGTCTGCCCCGCATTGCGATACTTGGCAGCCAGAGCCCCGGTCACCGCCTGCTCCAGATCTGCATCGTCGAAAACGATGAAGGGGGCGTTGCCGCCCAATTCCAGAGACAGCTTTTTCAAAGTCGGCGCGCTCTGGGCCATGAGCAGGCGCCCTACTTCAGTAGAGCCAGTGAAGGACAGCTTCTTCACCACCGGACTGGCCGTCAGCACCCCGCCAATGGCCGCCGGGTCGCCGGTCAGCACGCCCGCAGGGAAACCTGCATCCTCGGCCAGTTTGGCCAGGGCCAGGGCCGTCAGGGGCGTCTGCTCGGCGGGCTTGACCACCACAGTGCAGCCGGCGGCCAGGGCCGGTGCCACCTTGCGGGTGATCATGGCCAGGGGGAAATTCCAAGGTGTGATGGCGGCACAGACGCCGATGGGCTGCTTGATCACCAGCAGGCGCTTGTCCCCGGCCGGGCTGGGTATGGTTTCCCCATAGGCCCGCTTGGCCTCTTCGGCAAACCATTCCACGAAACTGGCCCCATAGACCACCTCACCCTTGGCCTCGGCCAGGGGCTTGCCGCATTCAACGGTGATCAGTTGGGCCAGGTCGTCCGTGTGTTTCAGGATCAGGGCAAACCAGTCCATCAACACCCGGGCCCGCCGCTTGGCCGTGAGCCCTTGCCAGGCGGGCAAGGCAGCCTCTGCAGCGGTCACGGCCCGCTGGGTTTCCGCTGCACCACAGGCGGGCACCCGGGCGATTTCCTGAGCGCTGGCCGGATTGGTCACGGTCAGCTGACCACCATCATCAGCCTGAATCCAGGCATCACCTACGCGGCACCGATTAACGAGCAATTGGGGAAAGTTCAATTCCATGGACTTGAAAAACTCCAGATAAAATACATACTTATAAATGTTTTTAAATGCAGAACATCAGGTATGCGTTATTGGAAGCAAGGGCACGGCCTATTATGCACCCTGTTGGCAAGCGCCATGCTGGCGGGTTGCGGCGGGTTCAACAGCTATAGTTCCAGCAGTTCGAGCACCCGGCATGGGGTCATCGCCCGGGACCAGGACCCGACCCCCCAGGGACGGGAAGTGGTGATGTACGCCCTGGGGCTGCTGGGCACCGACTACCGTTTCGGAGGCAAGAATCCCGAGGCGGGCCTGGATTGCTCGGGCATGGTGAGCTACATCTATGGCCAGGCCACCCGGCTCAAGGTCACCGGCAGTGCGGCGGATATTGCCCGCAAGGGCCGTACCGTGGGTGACGGGGGCCTACGCCCCGGGGATCTGGTGTTTTTCAACACCATGAACCGGCCCCATTCCCACGTGGGGATCTACATCGGCGAGCGGCGCTTCGTCCATGCACCCTCCACCAACGGCCAGGTACGGATCGATCGTCTGGACAGCAACTATTTCGCCGCCCGCTACGAAGAAGCACGGACCTATTTCGACTGAGCCGATGGCCATGTAAATGCAGCACGGGAAGGTACAATACG
>QKDJ01000219.1 GCA_003252145.1 Azovibrio restrictus | reverse complement strand
CACCCTGCAGCCCCTGGCCCGCTACGACCTGGACGCAGCCATCCTGTTCTCCGACATCCTTACCGTGCCCGATGCCATGGGCCTGGGCCTGTATTTCGAAGCCGGCGAAGGTCCCCGTTTCGAGCGTCCCCTGCGAGAAGAATGGGCCATCAACAACCTGACGGCTACTGACCCCTACGAACATCTGGGCTATGTGATGGACGCCGTGCGCACCATCCGCAAGGCCCTGGACAATTCCGTACCCCTGATCGGCTTCTCCGGCAGTCCCTACACCCTGGCCTGCTACATGGTGGAAGGCAGTGGCTCCAAGGATTTCCGTCACATCAAGGCCATGCTCTACAGCCGGCCTGACCTGCTGCATCGCATCCTGTCCGTGACCGCCGATTCCGTCATTGCCTACCTGAACGCCCAGATCGAATGCGGCGCCCTGGCCGTGATGATTTTCGACACCTGGGGCGGCTCCCTGTCCAACGCGGCCTATCAGGAATTCTCCCTGGCCTACATGCAGAAGATCGTGGCCGGGCTGCACAAGACCTGGGACGGGGAAAAGATTCCCTCCATCGTGTTCACCAAGGGGGGCGGCCTGTGGCTGGAGAAGATCGCAGCCTGTGGCTGCGACGGGGTAGGCCTGGACTGGACCGTGGATATCGGCGATGCCCGCCGCCGGGTAGGCGACAAGGTGGCCCTGCAAGGCAACCTGGACCCCAACGTGCTGTTTGCCCCCCCGGAAATCGTAGCTGCCGAAGCTAAAAAGGTGCTGGACGCCTTTGGTCCCGGCAATACCGGGCACGTGTTCAACCTGGGCCATGGCATCTCTCAATTCACGCCCCCCGAACACGTCCACGCCCTGGTGGAAACGGTGCACAACTATCGCCCCTAAACGCCTGAAACTGGTGCATAAGTCAAGGCATCAGTCTTGACTTATGCACAGTTCAAGGGATAGGACAAAAAAAAAACCAAAAACCCTATTGACAGTTTGTAACACCACACACGCCACTGATTTTAAAGAAAAAACTCTCCAGCCCCATTTTTAGGCAGGGTAAGAAAAGTCCTTATGGGCAGGGCATTTAGGTGTTTCCCCAAGGCTCTATCCACAAAGTTATCCACAGGTTTTGGGGACAACTGTAAAAAGCCTTTCCAGTACGTATAGTTACGTTAAGTTTTCAAGAATTCACAGGAAATTCATTCCCTAAGCATGACTATCGCCAGGGTCGCTCTGGACCTGCCATTGCACCGACTTTTTGACTACCGGGTTCCCCCTGGTCCCCTCGCCGTTGGCCTACGTATCCGCGTACCTTTCGGCCGGGGTGAAAAGATAGGTGTGATAGTCGAGCTACCAGGCACCAGCGAGGTGCCTGGCGATCAATTGAAGGATGCCTTGCAGGTCCTTGATGATCTCCCCCCCCTGCCGGATGATTTTTTCCAGCTTTGTGAATTCGCCAGCAATTACTATCAGGCCCCTTTGGGTGAGGTACTGCTCCAGGCGCTACCTCCGGGATTGCGCAAGACCCGCAGCGTCAAACGTATGGCCCGCAGGGCCAAGGCCACGGGCAAGCCCCAGGAACCACAGCTCCCGCAACTGACCGGAGAACAAGAGGTTGCCCTAGAGCAAGTGAGCCTCAGTCGAGGCTACGCCCCTTTCCTGCTCCATGGGGTGACCGGGAGCGGCAAGACGGAAGTCTATCTGCGCCTCATCGCCCGTACCCTGGAACAGGGTCACCAGGCCTTGCTGTTGGTGCCGGAAATCAATCTGACCCCTCAACTGGAAGCTCGCATTCGCAGCCGTTTTCCCCAGATCCAGGTGGCCATGCTGCATAGCGAGCTGGCCGAAGCAGCCCGGGAACGGGAGTGGAAAGCCGCCTTCCTGGGCGAGGCCCGCATCATCGTCGGTACTCGTCTTTCCGTATTCACACCCCTGCCCGACCTGGGCCTGATTGTGGTGGATGAGGAGCACGACCCCTCCTACAAGCAGCAGGACGGCATGCGCTATTCGGCCCGGGATCTGGCCATCTATCGGGCCAGCCACCTGAAAATCCCCATCCTGCTGGGCTCGGCCACCCCCAGTCTGGAAAGTTGGGCCCACGGCACCCACGGGCGCTACACCCTCCTCACCCTCAAGGAACGGGCCGTGGCCGCCGCCAGCCTGCCCCGTATCCGCCTGGTGGACACCCGGCGCATGAATTTACGGGACGGGATCAGCCCTCAGTTGCTGGAAGCCCTGGGCCAGCGCCTTGAGGCCGGAGAGCAAAGCCTGGTCTTCCTGAACCGGCGGGGCTATGCCCCGGTGCTGTCCTGCACGGCCTGTGGCTGGATTTCCCGTTGCAAGCGCTGTGCCGCCAACATGGTGGTGCATCTCAAGGACCAGCGCCTGCGCTGCCATCACTGTGGCTTTGAAGTGCGGATTCCCCGGGCCTGCCCCACCTGCGGCAACCAGGACATCCATCCCTTTGGCCGGGGTACCCAACGGCTGGAAGCCTATCTGGCCGAGCAATTTCCCCAAGCCCGCATCCTGCGGGTGGACCGGGACTCAGCCAAGAGCCGAAAACAATGGGAAGCCCTGCTGGAGCGAATACACGGGGGTGAGGCGGACATCCTGGTGGGCACCCAAATGCTGGCCAAGGGTCACGACTTTCCCCGCCTGACCCTGGTCGGTGCCGTGGGTGCCGATGCGGCCCTGTTCGCTGCGGACTGGCGGGCTCCCGAACGCCTCTTCGCCCAGTTGATGCAGGTGGCGGGGCGGGCTGGCCGCGCCGACCTGCCTGGAGAGGTCATCATCCAGACCGAGTACACGGATCAGCCCCTCTACGGGGCCCTGCAGGCCCACGATTACCCCCGCTACGCCGACACCCTATTGCAGGAACGGCGCCAGGCCGGCTTTCCGCCCTACACCTTCCAGGCCATGCTGCGGGCCGAGGCACCCCATATGGAAGATGCCCTGCAGTTCCTCCAGGCCGCCACGACCCTGCTGCCCCAGGAGCATTACCCGGAAGTCCTGCTCTACGACCCGGTCCCCATGCGCCTGTCCCGCATGTGGAGCCTGGAGCGAGGCCAACTACTGGTGGAATCCCCGTCCCGGCCCCAGTTGCAAGCCTTTCTCTCGACCTGGCGGGAGGGCCTGGATACCTTGAAAACCCCGAGTCGACTGCGCTGGCATCTGGAAGTGGACCCCCTGGAGTTTTGATGAACAACGACACCCCGAGCAAGGAATTACAGGTGGAAGACCTGATCTGCGGTGAAGGCAAAGCCCTGGTGAAAGGTGCCCTGATCACCGCTCACTACCGGGGCCTGCTCCCGGATGGCAGCGAATTCGACAGCTCCCATGGCCGAGGCAAGCCCTTTCAGTGCGTCATCGGTACCGGCCGGGTCATCAAAGGCTGGGATCTGGGCCTGATGGGCATGCGGGTGGGCGGCAAGCGTCGCCTGTGGGTACCCGCCCATCTGGCCTACGGGGAGCGACAGGTGGGAAAAATTCCCCCGAATTCAGACCTGTCCTTTGAAATCGAACTGCTGGAAGTGCTGACCCGGGACGATTGAGCTAAAGCTCCTTGTTGCTCCACAACCATGCGGCACCCCGCACCCCGGAAGAATCCCCATGCCGGGGCGGGACCAGGCGGGTTTCCACCCGGTCGGAGAACACATGGCTCTGCCAGTGCAGGGGCACCTGTTCGTAAAGCCGCTGGAGACGGGACAATCCACCACCCAACACGATCACATCCGGATCCAGGATATTGATAACCTCCGCCAGCGCCCGGGCCAGGCGGGCCTCATAGCGCTGCAGACTGGCTTCACAGGCCATATCCCCGGCCTCTGCCCCAATCACCACCTGTTCCGCACTCAGATCCTGTCCGGTCACCCGAGCATGATCGGCCGCCAGACCAGGTCCACTCAACCAGGTTTCCACACAGCCACGCCGCCCGCAATAACAGGGAGGACCGCCCACCTCACCGGGCAACGGGTTATGCCCCCACTCCCCGGCGATGGCATTGCGGCCGGGCCACACCTGGTTGTCGAATACCAGGCCGCCCCCCACTCCGGTACCCAGGATCACGCCAAATACCATACGCTCCCCCGCCGCCGCACCATCAACGGCCTCCGACAAGGTGAAGCAGTTGGCATCGTTAGCCAAGCGGACGGGCCGGGCCAAGCGCCGCTCCAGGTCCTGCTGCAGAGGTTGGCCTATCAAGCAAACCGAATTGGCATTCTTGACCAGCCCCGTCACGCTCGAAAGGGCACCCGGGATACCCACGCCCACGGACCCCTGCTTGCCTAGCATGCCTTCGGTTTTTTCCACGAGGCTGACGAGGGTATCGAGGGTGGCCTCGTAATCTCCCTGAGGTGTGGCCACCCGATGCCGGAGCAACTCCTGTCCATCAGCAGCCAGGGCAATGATTTCTATCTTGGTGCCGCCCAGATCAATCCCTAAACGCATGTCACACCCGAACCGCCACACCCTTGACCGTGCCATGAGTGGTCGTGAAGG
>QKDJ01000356.1 GCA_003252145.1 Azovibrio restrictus | reverse complement strand
TTGTTTATGCTTCCTGCAATTGCGGAAAAACTTCTTTCTTCCATTTCCACTCTTCTCTTGTATGCCGCAGATCGAGTTGTCGTGATGACAGCCGCACCCGCCATGGTCGACCTAGTGCTCGCAATACTCTTCATCGTCGCATTTCTTCGCTGTCGCAGATTGAGTGATTCGGAAGTGGATTGTCCAAAGAGTTTGGCGAGTGCGGCCCAACCCAGCAATGCACCGGGTCTCGCGCGAAAAGCCGCGCAGGTCGGTGAATTCAGACATTAGCCCTCATGAATCCCGAATTCTTCCGCATCGCCGCGACCAAGACTACCGATCCCGTAGCACTGGCCATGCTCGCTCATTTGGAACAGCTGTCTCAGGAGCTGGCTCAGGCAGATGCGTTATTTCCGGAGCGCATGGCTGCCAATAAGGCAAAGCGAGGAGAGCCTCCAACAAAGCTTCGCAAAGCAAAAAAGGAGCAATTGGGCGAGCTGGCGCAAGATCAAATGGATCTGGACACCAAGCTCTGTGAGGACTTTCTCAAAATGACGGAACCAGCCCAAATCGTTTGGGCTGTCCAATATGCGCTTCTGCAAGACCTGCCCAACGCGCGTAACTTCTTGAAGTACTACCACCCGGATGATCTGTTCCTGGGCGAAGAAATCGTGGATTTGAAGAGTCGGCTTCTGGACGCTGCGACGTCGTTTTTGAAAGCCTATCCCCAGGCTGAAGGCTAACCTCTCAGGCACACCCTGCCCGCTGCGTGAGCAGGTTTTCTACCTTAGTCGCGCTCCTGTCGTTCCATACGCCGGATGTTGAGGCGGTATCAAACCCCGTTTGAAGCCGGGACCAAGAAATGGCGCCTTCAGCGCCATTTTTCTTTTCCGGGTCTGGTCCCGTTCGTTTATGTGCTTATTGATATAAGCAAGGAAGTTTTTATTATTTTTTGGTTGGTTCTCGCGTCTCTAGACTGGCGTCATTGCTTTTGACACGGAGAAACACCATGTTCCTGCATCACCTGAGCCAGAAGGGGAAAGGCCCTCGGGGCAATCTGCTCAAGGGGCTTCTTGTCCTGGGCTTGCTGGCCTCCGGCGCGGCCCGGGCCGATGTCACCCTGCTCAATGTTTCCTACGACGTATCCCGTGAGCTGTACAAGGAGATCAACCCGGCTTTCGTGGCCCATTGGGAAAAACGTTACCCGGAAAAGCTCACCATCAATCAATCTCACGGGGGGTCCAGCAAGCAGGCGGGGGCGGTGATTGGCGGGCTGGAGGCAGACGTGATCACCATGAACCAGGCGCCGGACATCGATATTCTGGTGGAGCGGGGAGGGCTGGTGGCTGCGGATTGGCGCCAGAAGTTTCCCCATGATGCGGCGCCCTACACCACGGTCTCCATCTTTCTGGTCCGCAAGGGCAACCCCAAGGGCATCAAGGACTGGTCTGATCTGGCCAAGCCCGGGGTCTCCGTGATCGTGCCCAATCCCAAAACTTCCGGGAACGGCCGTTACACCTGGCTGGGGGCCTGGGGCTATGCCCTGCAGCAATACAAGGGAGACGAGGCCAAGGCCAAGGAATTCGTGGGTAAATTGTTTGCCAATGTGCCGGTGCTGGATGGGGGCGGGCGTGGTGCAACCACCACCTTTACCCAACGGGGCGTGGGCGATGTGCTGGTGACCTTCGAGAACGAAGCGGTGTTGATCGACAAGGAGGTGGGTGGAGATCAATTTGATGTGGTGTACCCCTCCAGCACCATCGAGGCGGCAGCACCCGTGGCGGTGGTGGATGCGGTAGCCGACAAACGGGGAACCAAGGACGCGGCCAGGGCTTACCTGAATTTCCTGTTCTCTCCCGAGGGGCAGGAGATCATTGCCCGGCACAATTTCCGTCCCCGTGATCCGGCGGTACAGAAAAAGTACGAGGCACGTTTTCCTCTGATACGCACCTTCACCGTTGAAGGGGCGCTGGGTGGCTGGGCCAAGGTGCAGAAGGCCCATTTTGCCGACGGCGGCCTCTACGACCAGATTGCGGCGAAACGCTAAATGGGTACCCGGCAATTCAACGTCCTGCCCGGCTTCAACCTGGCTCTGGGCTACACCCTGGCGTATCTCTCCCTGGTGGTGCTGATTCCCCTGGGGGCGGTGTTTCTCAAGTCGGCTACCCTGAGTCTGGAGGAGTTCTGGGCCGTGGTCAGCGCCCCCCGGGTGGTGGCCACCTACAAGATCAGTTTCGGGCTGTCTTTGCTGGCAGCGACCATCAATGCCTGTTTCGGCCTGCTGCTGGCCTGGGCCCTGGTGCGCTACAGCTTCCCCGGCAAGAAGATCGTGGATGCCCTGGTGGACCTGCCCTTCGCCCTGCCCACGGCGGTGGCCGGTATTGCCTTGACTGCCCTGTATGCGGGTAACGGTTGGCTGGGTCAGTACCTGGAGCCCCTGGGCATCAAGGTGGCCTTCTCGCCCCTGGGCATTCTGGTGGCCTTGATCTTCATCGGCCTGCCCTTCGTGGTGCGCACCGTGCAGCCCATTCTGGAGGATCTGGAAGTGGAGCTGGAAGAGGCCGCCGCCAGCCTGGGCGCCCACCGTTGGCAGATTTTTCGTCTGGTGATCCTGCCGGTGCTCCTGCCTGCTCTGCTCACGGGCTTTGCCCTGGCTTTTGCCCGGGCGGTGGGGGAATACGGTTCCGTGATCTTCATTGCCGGCAACCTGCCGTTTGTCTCGGAAATCACGCCCCTGATGATCATCACCAAGCTGGAGCAGTATGACTACGCGGGGGCCACGGCCATTGCCGTGGTGATGCTGGTGCTCTCGTTCATCCTGCTGCTGGTGATCAACCTGCTTCAGGCCTGGGCCACGCCCCTGCAACAAAATGGGAGGAAATCCTGATGTCCGCTGCTGCGACTGCACTGCATTGGCACGGAGGCCAGGCCAACACCTACGAGCGTCGGGCTGCTACCCGGGAGGCACCCTGGGTCAAGGGACTGATTCTTGCCGTGGCCCTGAGCTTCTTTGCCATCTTCCTGTTCCTGCCTCTGGTGGCCGTGTTCGTGGAGGCCTTGCGTAAAGGGCTGGACACCTACTGGGCCGCCCTGGTGGAACCGGATGCCTTGTCTGCCATCAAGCTCACCTTGATCACGGCGGCCATCGCCCTGCCTTTGAATCTGGTGTTCGGGGTGGCGGCAGCCTGGGCCATCGCCAAGTTCGAGTTCCGGGGCAAGCAATTGCTCACCACCCTGATCGACCTGCCGTTCTCGGTTTCCCCGGTAATTGCCGGTCTGATCTACGTGCTGCTGTTCGGCGCCCAGGGTTGGCTGGGGCCCTGGCTCCAGGCCCACGATATCCGCATCGTCTTTGCGGTGCCGGGCATCGTGCTGGCCACCGTGTTTGTCACCTTTCCCTTCGTGGCCCGGGAGCTGATTCCCCTGATGCAGGCCCAGGGCCGGGAAGAGGAGGAGGCGGCCGTGGTGCTCGGCGCCAACGGCTGGCAGACCTTCTGGTACGTGACCCTGCCCAACATCAAATGGGGCCTGCTCTACGGGGTGATTCTCTGTAACGCCCGGGCCATGGGGGAGTTTGGCGCCGTGTCCGTGGTTTCCGGGCACATCCGGGGCGAGACCAACACCATGCCCTTGCATGTGGAAATTCTCTACAACGAATACAACTTTGCCGCCGCCTTCGCCGTGGCCTCCATCCTCGCCCTGTTGGCCCTGGTCACCCTGGTGATCAAGACCTGGGTGGAATGGAAGGCTGGTCAGGCCCGGGCCAGTAACGAGGAATGAGTCATCATGAGTATTGAAGTACGCCATATCAAAAAGCAGTTCGGCAGTTTTACAGCCCTGGATGACGTGAGCCTGGATTTCCCCAGCGGCGAGCTGGTGGCCCTGCTGGGGCCATCCGGTTGCGGCAAGACCACCTTGCTGCGCATCATCGCCGGTCTGGAATCTGCCGACAGCGGCCACGTGCTGCTGGAAGGGGAAGACGCCTCCGGCACCCACGTACGGGAGCGTCAGGTGGGCTTCGTGTTTCAGCACTACGCTCTGTTCCGCCACATGAGCGTGTTCGACAATGTAGCCTTCGGCCTGCGGGTCAAGCCGCGCAAGGAGCGGCCCAGTGAAGCGGTGATCCGCAAGAAGGTCCACGAGCTGCTGGAACTGGTGCAGCTGGATTGGCTGGCAGACCGCTACCCGGCCCAGCTTTCCGGCGGTCAGCGCCAGCGCATCGCCCTGGCCCGGGCCCTGGCCGTGGAGCCCCGGGTGCTGCTGCTGGACGAACCCTTCGGTGCCCTGGATGCCAAGGTGCGCAAGGAGTTGCGCCGCTGGCTGCGCCGGCTCCACGACGAACTGCACATCACCTCCATTTTCGTCACCCACGACCAGGAAGAGGCCCTGGAAGTGGCGGACCGGGTGGTGCTCATGGATCACGGCCATGTGGAGCAGATCGGCACCCCTGAAGAGGTCTATCGCCACCCGGCCACCCCCTTTGTCTATGGTTTCCTGGGGGCAGTGAATCATTT
>QKDJ01000150.1 GCA_003252145.1 Azovibrio restrictus | reverse complement strand
GGCCTGATCAGGGCTGGGCGT
The DNA here is from genome assembly GCA_003252145.1 of Azovibrio restrictus. Taxonomy (GTDB): domain Bacteria; phylum Pseudomonadota; class Gammaproteobacteria; order Burkholderiales; family Rhodocyclaceae; genus Azovibrio; species Azovibrio restrictus_A. The sequence continues at coordinate 4,472 of QKDJ01000150.1, read as the reverse complement.
GCTTAGCCTTCCTGTTTGACTGCGTAGGTGGACAGGCTGACTCCGGCCGCCGCTAGACATTCCCGTAGATGCTTCACATCCTGGCGTTGCAATTCGTTGCCATGATGGGGGTGATGGACGAAGAATTCGTGGCCGTTCAAAACCACCTTGAAGCGAGCCCCGTGATTGGGCTCCACCTGGGCGCCCAGGTTGTCCAATAGGGATTCCACTTCACGCCAATGCAGGTTGCTGCTGATCGGGTCCCGGAACACCTGTTCCAGGGTATGCAGATGTTTGTGGCTCATGATGCACCTCCCCTACGTGTTGGATCGTAGTTGATGTGTCGCCTGTCCCGCTCAGGGTCAGGCGCAGCGCTCCGGCTCCCGGCGAATCTGGATACCGGTGCCCAGGGCATTCATGGCAGCTTCCCGACCAGGCAATTGCCGGAAATGCTGGCGAAACAGGACTTCGTTGTGTAATACCAGAGTGGCCGGCTGGTCGTAATTCCCGCCAAACCAGGCCAGTCCCGCTTGCTGCAGCAGCTGACCCATCTGTTCCGGGTCCGCGTCGCTTTGCTGGTATTCCTGCTCCGACATGGCAAAAACCCAGGCCGCATCATGGACGGAGATGCCTGGCGCCAGTTCGGCAGCCAATAGGGCCTGCACGGCGGCGGGGCCGCTGAGTCGATAGTCTGCAAGATTGATCAGGTCTGCCATGGAATCCAGTATATCAACGGCGGGCAGGGGGAGTAGTGGAGGGCCATAAAAAAGCCGCCCCGAAGGGCGGCTGGGAGAGGGCGTCACAAAGGCGCCGTGGGTTGGGAGTCGATCGCTGGATCAGTAACGGGCGTCGGGCGGCTTGTTGCCCTTGGGCCAGTCCTTTTCCTTGCCAGCAAAGTCGGGGCGGGGCTGGTGGCTGAAGTATTCGGCCACATCCACGGCTTCCTGGTCGGTCAGCCCGCCTTGTCCCAGGGGGAACTTGCCATGGAAACCAATGGGCATGTTGCGCTTCACGAAGGCCGCTGCCGTGTAGGTCCGGGCCATGCCGGCACCGATGTTGAAGGAGTCGTCGCCCCACAGGGGTGGGTAGATCAACTTGCCGTCAGCGCGGTACAGGCCTTCACCGTTTTCCCCGTGACAGACGGCACATTGCTCACCATAAATCTTCTTGCCGTTGTCAGCGTCCGGCTTGATGGAGCGATCCATCTTGCCCACGCCCCGGCCCTCCACCTTGTCTTCCGGCTTGGTTTCGCCCTTCATCCAGTCGAAGTAAGCCACCATGGCCTTCAGGTCGTCGGAACCGGCAGCCAGGGGCTTGCCATTCATGGAGCGGCGGAAGCAACCATTGATCCGGTCTTCCATGGTCACATCACGCCCAGCCCGATGCTGGTAGCTGGGGAAGAAGGCAGAAACCCCCACATAGGGCGAGCCATCGGCCACGGTGCCGGAGTTCAGGTGGCAGGAGGTGCAGTTCATCTGGGCGCCCACATTATTGGGCAGCAGCTCCTTGGTCTGCATGTTCAAGCGCATGCCGCGCACCAGTTGTTCCGCATTGGGCTCGGTCAGCATCTTGGCCAGACGCGGGGTTTCGAACTTGCTGGAATCCGTGGTCTTGGGGTCCAGTTCGTCCCGCATCTTCTTCACCTGGGCGGCCGTGATGGCGGGTGAGCCACCGCCCCAACTGGCCCGGATGAAGCTCAGGATTTCTGCCACTTCCTGATCATCCAGCCGGGAGAAGCCAGGCATGGTGAAGACCCGAGGATGGGCAGCCGTGGAGGTGGTCTTCCAGCCGGTGAGGGTAATGTGGATCAGGGTGCTGGCGTCCTTGGTGCTGACGGCAGGGTTGCCGGCCAGGGGCGGGAAAACCTTGTCCACGCCGCCGCCATCCGGGCGGTGACAGTCGGAACAGAACTGGGCATAGGCCAGCCCACCTCGGGTGGTGAACAGATTGTCCGGCACCTTGGGCGTGGTGACGACCCGTGGGGTGTTGGGAGCGGGGATCTCATCCTCCCCCGGAGGCAGGGACTTGAGGTAGCTGGCCATGGCCAGCAGGTCTTCGTCCTTCATGTGCTGGGTGCTGTGATGGATCACGTCACCCATGACCCCGGAGGCCGAGGCGAAACGGTTTTGACCCGTCTTGAGATAGGTCACCGTGTCTTCCACGGTCCACAGACCGCGCAGGCTCAGGGCACGCCAGCCTTCCACGGTTTCGCCGGCGAGGAAATGCTTGCCGCCGGAACCGCCATCACCCATGGCCTTTTCCTGGAAGGCGATGCCGCGAGGGGTGTGGCAGGCGCCACAGTGACCCAGGGTCTGCACCAGATAGGCGCCCCGGTTCCACAGCTCATCCTTGCCCGGGTCCGCCTTGAAGGCGCTGTTGTCCTTGAAAGCCCAATTCCACAGGGACAAACCCCAACGCTGGTTGTAGGGGAAGTGCATTTCGGAGGGCTTGTTAGCCTGCTTGACCGGCTCCTGGCCCTCCATCATGTAGGCGTAGAGGGCCTGCATGTCATCCTTGGCCATCTTGGCGTAGGAAGGGTAGGGCATGGCCGGGTAAAGATTGTGGCCATCGGCCGTCACCCCGTCCCGCATGGCCCGGTCAAACTGCTCGAAGCTGTATTGGCCGATGCCGGTTTCCTTGTCCGGAGTGATGTTGGTGGAGTAAATCTTGCCAAAGGGGGTGGCCAGCTCCCGGCCTCCGGCCATGGGCTTGCCGTTTTCCGCCGTGTGGCAGGCCACGCAGTCGCCGACCCGGGCCAGGTAACGGCCTTTCTCGATCTGGGCGCTGTCGGCAGCCTGGCTGAGCGGGCTGGCGAGACAGGCGAGCGTCAGTAGCAAGCCCGTGTAAAAACGGGGGGTGCGCTTGGGGTGTTGTGTATGTCCTGAAACCGGCTGTGTTGTTCTTGGTCCGGCGTGACGATGGGTATGCTGTTCCATCTCAATCTCCCTTTTGTAGGTCTGATCCCAGTCTAGGCAGCAAGATGCTGATTGCCTATTCAGTGATCGGACTAGGGAGATAGCCGATTTCAGGTATTGCCTTCCCGCAAACCTTAATCCAGGCCGTTGGGATCGGCGCGCAGGATCAGCCGGGCCAGGTCGGCGGCACTGCCCGTGTCCGTCTTTTCCATCACATGCTGGCGGTGCACATGGACCGTGTGCTCGCTGATCCCCAGCTCCCGGGCCACTTCCTTGTTGGCCTGGCCCAGGGCCAGCAGCCGGGCCACTTCCAGTTCCCGGCCGGAGAGGCGTTCCAGGGTTTCTCTGGCCTCCTGATGGCGACGACTGGCTGCCTGGCGTTCCTGGCTCAATTGCACGGCCCGCTCCACTGCATCCAGGAACTGCTGGTCCTTGAATGGCTTTTGCAGGAAATCCACGGCGCCATCCTTCATGGCCTGTACTGCCAGTTCCACATCTCCGTGGCCGGTCATGAAGATCACCGGAAACAGGGAGCCCGCTGCCATCAGGCGGCGCTGCAGTTCCAGGCCGCTCACCCGGGGCATGCGGATATCCAGCACCAAACAACCGCCAGCTTCGGGACAGGCGGGCTGGGCTTGCAGGAAGGCTTCTGCGGATTCGTGGCCCACGGCCTGCCAGCCTACGGATTCCAGCAGGAAGAGAATGGAACGGCGGAATGGGGCTTCGTCGTCCACCACATGAATGACAGGGGCGGTGTCGAGGGTCATGAATTGTCCTTGTGACTTGCGATCTGCTCTGGTGCCAGGGGCAGGGTAAAGCAAAGCACCAGGCCGGGCTGGGCGGGGCGGGCCGAGAGATGGCCCCCGTGGGCTTCCACGATGGTCTTGCAGATGGAAAGTCCCAGGCCCAGGCCATCGGGCTTGGTGGTGAAGAAGGGTTCAAACAGGTGGGCCAGCTGTTCCTCGGGCAAGCCTGTGCCCTGGTCCCGCACGCAGAGGCTGCAGTAATCGCCTTCCATTTCCAGACCCACCTGAATGGGCTGACTGACCTGGGCGGCTTGCTGGGCGTCCCAGGCGTTCTTGAACAGGTTGAGCAACACCTGCTGAATCTGCAACGGGTCCACGCAGACCTGGCGCAGGGTCGGGGGCAGGTTCTGGCTAAGCAGGATTTCCGGGGCGCCGGGCTGCATGCCATGGAGGAGTTGGCCAGCCTCTTGCACCAGTTCGGCCAGATCATGAATTTCCCTGACCCGCTGGCGTTTCTTTGCCAGGGCACGAATGCCTCCCAGCACGGCGGCAGCCCGTTCCGACTCATTGGCAATTTCGTTGGCGGCCTGCTCCAGGGCATCGGCAGTCAGCTTTCCTGATGCTTGCCGGCGTAGCAGGCTACGGGCGTAGTTGCCCATGGTGGCCAGGGGCTGGTTCAACTCGTGAGCCAGAGTGCCCGAGAGCTCTCCCAGGATGGACAGGCGGGAGAGATGTTCCATCTGCTCCTGGTCCGCCATCACCCGGGCCTCCAGTTGTTGGCGTTCATCCAGAGCCTGGCTCAATTCCCGGGTGCGGCGTTTGACCAGGTGTT